>JAHHIL010000007.1 GCA_019358975.1 Trichocoleus desertorum ATA4-8-CV12 | reverse complement strand
CTCGTCGAATGGCTTGGCAAACATGGTTTGCTTTGAGGCCAGTCGCCTCTCTGACACTCTTATAAACCTGGTGGTGAAGCTTAGTGGTGTTCCAGCAGTTCTCTCGCTTGGCAACCTCCAAAATCTGGTTGCAAGCATCCGCAAACCCCTGCAAAGTTTGGTCGATTTCCAACCTCAACTCTACGGGCACTATCAGCTTGCATTTAACAGACAGGGATTGAGTCATAGGTGTATTATAACTCATCCAGGTATAACGGGCACTAAAGTACCCGCGTCGTTTTTCTTCCGAGGTCTAAAGACGCTCGGTTTCCAAACTCCCGTGAGGTACTTATGAGTTTTGTCGAGACATCCTTCAGATGTACAAAGAGAGAGAATTTATCATTCTATTGGTTTCTGGACAACCCGCTGACTACAACCTAGAAACTGAGGCATGGCTAGCCGATCATGAAGTGGAATATGATGCGCTCTGGATGAGAAGTACGGAGGATTCCAGACCAGACTTTATCGTCAAAAAAGAGATCTATAAAGAATGCATTCAAGGTCAATACAATGTCTTCTTTGTGCTCGACGATTGTGCTCGACGATCGCGACCAAGTAGTAAAGATGTGGAGAAGCGAAGGATTAACTTGTTTGCAAGTTGCGGAAGGCAATTTCTGATCTACTCTAAATCGCGTTTTACCCAATAAATCAACCCATCTTAAGCCCCAATGACTGCCACAAGGTAGAGGTTGTAGCGCTGTGGCGATCGCTACTGTAGATCTTAGTGATCAATAGCACAGCAAAGTTCCCGGTACCTATGGCAGTAGCAGATAAAGAGCGTTCCACGCAGACAAATACTCAGACAAACTCTAACCCTGAACCAATGTGGGAAGCGATCGCCGCAGCAAATCGCATGGCTCAAATGGCTACGGAAGCCTTACAAGCGACTGCGGGAAATATGACTCACACTACTACTGCGATTGGTGAGGCTGTTGGTCCGGCGGTGCAGCGATCGCTGGAGCAAAGCACGGAAACTGTAGGCAAAATCGTTGCTCCCATTGCTGAAAACCCACTCGTGAAGTTTGCAGTCAAGGTGCCTGGCATCAATGTGCTGATGGCGGCACTCGGTCAAGTCGATGCCAAAAAAGCGCAGCAGGAAGTAGAGCAACTGCGACAAAACTTTCCTTTAGAAACACCAGAGCAATTGGCTCAGCGGATCATTGCGGATACTTCGCTGAAGGCAGGTGGTATTGGCTTACTAACCAATTTTGTGCCTCCCCTAGCGCTAGCTCTGTTTGCTGTAGATATAGCAGCCGTGACCGCACTCCAAGCCGAAATGATTTATCGGATTGCAGCAGTTTATGGCTTTCCGCTCACAGATCCCACTCGACGCGGTGAAGTCTTAGTCATTTTTGGTTTATCTATGGGGGGGTCGGGTGTACTCAAGCTAGGTCTGGGCTTGGTGGAAATTTTGCCTGTGATTGGGGCTGTGGTGGGAGCATCGAGTGATGCTGCTTTGCTCTACACCCTGGGGCAATTAGCTTGTCGTTTTTACGAAGTCAAGCGCCAATCTGCAACTCAGCCAGAGATGAGTGTTGCCAATAGCTAACGCGATCGCTAAAGTCAAGGGATTGTTCTACTGACCCCCAAGAATTCTATGCCTATCTCCAAGCCAGCAGCCAAGCAACTTCTAGAACAAATCATCTTTGAGGAGGCCTTGCCCCAAGATTGGGTGCAGGATGTTTGGGGGTTGAGCCCGATTCTAGGCGATAGTGCCGCTAAGTTGCTGGAAGCATTTGAAGTGCTGATCGAGCAATGTCCTGAAGAGAGATTAGATAATTTATTACAAACCTTGGCTCAAGATGCGCTAGAGCAATAGCATCCGAACCAGCCCCTAGCCCCCAAATTTGGCAGGGCTGTTTCATACAATACAAGAAAAGAATTCCGAACCAGGCCCCCCTAGCCCCCCAAATTTGGGGGGAACCTGCTCAAAATTCCCCTTTCTGGAATGCCCGCTAGGGCTATGAATTGGGGGATTAAAGCTTTGACGGGTATACAAGAAAAGGGGGCAGTGCAAGGAGTCGAACTGGGTTCACGCTTTTCCTTTCGCTATATGAAACCACCCCGCCTTCCCTAGCAGAGAAGGGGCTGGGGATTAGGTCTAAATGCGATCGCCTACCTACATCTAGACTAAGCCTTGAACTTCTCGGTGATGCGCTTCATTGCTTCTTCTACGTTTTCACGGCTGTTGAAAGCTGAAATGCGGAAGTAGCCTTCACCCGCAGCCCCGAAGCCAGAACCAGGGGTGCCGACGACATTGCAGGTTTGCAACAACTTATCAAAGAAGTCCCAGCTAGAGAGATTGTTTGGTGTTTGCACCCAAACATAAGGCGCATTCACCCCGCCATAAACGGCTAATCCTGCGGCGGTAAGTTGCTCTCGGATAATTTTGGCGTTCTCTAGATAAAAGCTAACGAGCGCTTTAGTTTGGGTTTGGCCTGCCTCAGAGTAAACCGCTTCAGCGCCCCGCTGCACAATATAGGATACGCCATTGAACTTAGTGGATTGGCGACGGTTCCACAGCTTCCACAGTTCTACATCGGAGCCGTCAGCAGCTTTAGCCAGGAGGGTTTTGGGTACCACAGTCAAGGCGCAACGAGTTCCAGTAAAACCAGCATTCTTGGAGAAGGAGCGGAATTCGATCGCGCAATCTCTCGCTCCAGGAATCTCATAGATGGAGTGAGGAATCGCTGGATCAGTAATAAATGCTTCGTAAGCGGCATCAAAGAAAATGATGGAGCCGTGGGCTTTGGCATAATCTATCCAAGCTTGGAGGTGTTCTCTGCTAGCCGTTGCGCCTGTGGGGTTGTTGGGGAAGCAGAGGTAGATCAAGTCTACCTTCTGAGAGGGAATCTCGGCGGTGAAGTTGTTCTCGGCGGTGACAGGCAAATAAACCAACCCTTCAAACTCGCCTCTGTCATTAGCAGTGCCTGTATGACCCGCCATGACGTTGGTGTCCACATAGACGGGGTAAACTGGGTCAGTCACCGCAATGGTGTTGTTGTCGCCAAAAATATCGAGGATGTTGCCTGTATCGCACTTCGAGCCATCGGAGATGAAAATCTCATCAGCGCTGATGTCACAACCGCGAGCTTGGAAGTCGAATTGAGCGATTTTTTCCCGCAACCAAGCGTAACCCTGCTCTGGGCCATAGCCTCGGAAGGAACCGCGATCGCCCATGTCTTCCACCGCTTGAATCATTGCGGTGCGGCAAGCTTCCGGTAGGGGCTCTGTGACATCCCCAATCCCTAAGCGAATAATTTTTGCCTCTGGATTGGCCTCAGCAAAGGCATTGACCCGCCGAGCAATTTCCGGAAACAGGTAGCCTGCTTTGAGCTTGAGGTAGTTATCGTTAATCGTTGCCATGATGGATTGATACAAGGGCCGTAAACCAGCTTACTGCCAACCGTTGCTTTCCAGAAACGCTATGGGGCTGTTGCTTAGTCATTGGGTAGCACAGCGGAACATCATCTAGAGAGCAAAAATGGACTGGTCTATTTCATCGCTACACGAGGTGCTGCTCCAGACAAACTTCGTACTTGAGGATTTACGGCTTGCTCGATAATGTCAGCGGCTCGCTGTACACCTCCTGAGTCCCGGATGGACTGCTGAATTCTGGCAGCATTCTGGGCGTAGGACGAGTCAGTGAGAACCCGTTGGATAGTTTTTCTCAGACGTTTTACATTCAAACGCTTCAACGGCAACACTTCCCCAACGGCTGTTTCTCGGATTCTGGCTCCTGTTCCGGGCTGCTCAAACGTGATCGGAATTGCCACCAAAGGTACGCCATGCGTGAGGGAGTCGAGCACTGTGTTTAAACCCCCATGGGTAATGGTCAAGCTAGCTCTAGCCAACACTTCCACCTGCGGCACATACTCCATAACCAAGGGGGAGCCAGGGAAGCTCTGGATATCTTCTGGACTAATACCACCTCCATGTGCAATCAAGAGTTGTACATTTAACCCTTGGCAAGCTGCGGCGATCGCCCGAAACAGATCAGCCTTGGTGTTCTGCACGCTGCCTAGAGAGGCATAAATTAGCGGTTGTCCCGTCAACTGCTCAAATGGAAAACTGACGGCACAAGGAGATGAGTTCCGAAAAGGCCCGGTGTAGTGGAAGTCCACAGGTAGATTTGGGCAAGGGAAATCAAATGCAGCAGGCTGCTGGCTAACATGAGCTAGGCGATTGGAAGGAGCATACAGCCCTTGATAAGGAGGCAAATTCCACTGCTGGCGGTAGTGGTTGATTGTATCGAGGATCGGTTGGCAATTGCGATCCAGCATGTAGTAGGCAACTTGATTGCGGAGCTTGGCCCACAAAGCTTTCTGGTAGCGCCAAGGCGTAAAAAAGGGAGGTACGTCTGCTCGTCGATGAATCGCTTGACCACAGGAAACGGTTACAAAGGGAAGATTCAACCCTTCGGCAACGGTTTCTCCCGCTGGTTCTAACTGATCGACTAGCAAAGCCTCAATGCCTAACTCAGCGATCGCGTCTGGAGCATCTCGACAAATAATCTCCGTCACCTGTTGGCAAAAATCAACCGAGTAACGGAGGGCTTCCAATTCACTCAATTGCCCTAGTTGTTGAAAGGTTCGGGCTAAAGTGCCAGGTTGATAAGTAGACTGCCCAATCGGACAAAACTCTAACCCTTCGGAGCGAACTTTTAGAGCAACATCAGGGATTTGTAGCAAAGTGACCCGATGGCCCCGATGTTGTAGTTCTCGGCCCAAAGCGACTTGGGGGTTCAAGTGTCCTGGATAAGGTGGACAAATAATACCAAAGTGAGTCATAGCAGGGATACAGACAGGATAAAGGGAATCAAAATAGAGTTTTAATCTAGGGATAAGCTGGAAGAAAGGGTAGTACCCCCCTCCAAAGAGTAGAAGTGAATAAGTAGAACAGAGGCTTAAGTAGACTGAAATCGGTCAATGGAAGTGATCGCTTCCCAGCTTAACTTGCCAGTGACCACCTCTAGCTGTTGAATTTCGACAGACATACCCTGGTGTTGGAATTCCGAGATACTGAGCAGATCACTAGTTTGAGCAATTAAAGCGGCTGTGATTTCTGCCAGAGAGTCTGGAGCATTCACTGGATGATTCACAGGAGAGAGCTTTTGCAACACAATCCCTTGCCCGTTGTTGCTAATCTCTGGTGTTGCTGTAAAAGCCACAGAGGGCATGGCGGGGTCTGGTGAACTTGCACCGACATTAAAGGCAAGATGACCATCACTCAGCAAATAACATTTCACTTGCTGAACCGAAGCATCTCTGGAATGAGGGTCGCTCTGCCTGGGTAGCGGTGGCAAGTTCTCCCGTACCGAGGCAGAATTGAGAGCTTGGGTAAGGCTATCTTCGTTGACAACGACGCGGATCGTGCCCTCAGCTGGATGTAGCAGCTTAATCTTGCCCATCATTGCACTCATCGGCTTGACTGCAACTCGGTTGATCTGGAGATAAAATTCCTCCAGACGTAAGCTGGACTGCATCAACAAACCTTGGATCTTAATGGCGATCGAATCAACCTGTCCTTGGGCGAGTTTACTCAGATCGGTTTTGATCTGAACATCCACTCCTTCGGCATCCTTGATCATGCTCGCGATCGCCATAGTGGCCATTTTGTTGAGTGTCTCTTCACCAAACTTAGCTGAATCTGATGTCACGATTACTGCTCCTTGCGCAAGGTTAGCCTAGGAACACCCGAAGCATAGCCTAAGCGTTTGCCGCCGAGGAAACGCTCCAATCTTGGATACTATTCTGGCTGAGGATACCTGCGGCCTGCTGAATCTCCGCATCGCTGCCTTCCACAAGCACCACATAATCCCCTCGCAACAAGCGATCGCTGTAAATTTCCGCTTGCTGTTTATCAATCCCTGCCGCAGTCATCGCTTGCACCAAGCTACTTGCTGAAGCAGCGTTAATCCCTGCACCTGCGACACTAGCCACCAGAGAAGCAGCCAAAGTACCTGCGGCCAATACCGCACCGATTCCAGGGATACTCAGACTGGTAAGCCCTAGTAAAACTGTCGCGGTGGCACCCCCATAAGCCAAATTAGAAGCAGTGGCATTTCCAGCATCGACTTCCTGATTTCCAATCTGGCCCTGAAGGTGAGCCCCACTCATCTCTTGGCTCTCGTCTGCGTTCTTAGCAATCACAGATACTTGATTCATCGAAAAACCAGAGGCTTGCAACTCTTGGAGTGCAGTTTCGGCTGCTGAACGAGTAGAAAAGGCTCCTAGAGCACGTTGTTGATTTTTAGTCATAGGTTCTTCCATCACTTTCTGAATCTGCAAAGTTGGCTACAGCGCCACGCTTGCAGATTTGTTAATAGCCCCTACATTGTTATGATTCTGCTAGAGCAACTCATCAACCTAGAGATGTAGCCTAGGTTGCTACTGACCCAGATTTGTAGCTTCATCTGGATCTTGTCAGGTGGCTCTTGTCAGATGGCTCTATGTCAGGAGCATAGAAAGCCAGGAGCATAGAAAATCTCTCCCACAGATATATGGCTGAGGGGAGAGAAGGGAAAAGGAAAGCTTTGAAAAGAGAATGAATTATTAAGCTAATTGAAGTAGAATCAAAAGCCCTGTTTGGCTAAAATCCCACGCACAGCGATCGCCGCTAGCTCACGCCCAGTTATATCTACGCCCCTAGTTTATATCTAAGCTTTAGGCGCAGAAGTGATTTCACTTTGAACTTTGAGGGGCTTAATGAAACCGAAATAAGCAGCAGCCAACCCTGTCAGAGCATTGAACCAAACGTTATTGCCAAAAATGGGCATGAGACCAAAGGTGGTATTGGTTGCTGGCAATAAACCCATGATGGCAATGAGGATATAAGAGATTGCAAATCCTTGGTTAAACACCAATGAGCCTGAGAAGCTAGTGGCAGCAGCCAAACCTAAAATACCTACTGCAATGTGGACTGCATTATGTAAGAAATTAGTAGGAAATAGCCCGAAGACATTGCCATATCCATCTGGAAAAGACAAGTCGGGAACATACAGTGGTGCATCTCCCGCCACCGCAGGCATCGCAATTAAGCCAGGGATAAATCCAGCAATCCCAACGACTAAAAAGACCATACCGATGATCATGGCAAAAAGTCGTTCGGCACCGTCAAGGCGCTGAAGTAATTTAGGAGCATTCGTTTGCATAGTAAAACCTTTTTGAGCAGCTACTACTAAGCAGCGTACTAGCGATCGCTAGCGCCAACTTCCACTACAGGCAGAGACAGGATTCTATCTGTAGCATTGTTAAGCCGTAAAATCTGGCTGTGATGCTGAATACCCTGCCTGCCGCTACCAAGGCAAACGAGTGCCGTCCCAAGAGAAGAACTCGCCACTGTCCCTGAGTTCTAGATTTTCAATGACAGCCAGCAACTGAGTAACAGTTCGTTCTACCGGAAACAGTTTTTCGGGTGGCACATTTCGCTGAAATGGTTTGGAGAGGTGGGTATCGGTGGTACCCGGATGCAGTGTCACTACGATTGTATTTGGGCTTTTACGCCTATATTCGATCGCAACGGTTCGCATTAACATATTCAGTGCTGCTTTAGAAGCCCGATAGCCGTACCAACCTCCCAGCTGGTTATCTCCAATACTGCCAATTTTGGCGGAAATCGTGGCAAATACATTCCTGTCACTATGGCAAAACAAAGGCGATAAATGTTTGGCAAGTAGCACCGCGCCAATGCTGTTGACCTGGAAGTAGCGCCCTAAATGGTCAGGGTTGATCTGCCGCAAGCTTTTTTCTGGTTGCAAGTCTCCCTCATGCAAAATGCCAACGCAGTTAATCACCAAATGTAATTTGTCTACCTGAGTTTGGATGCGATCGCTACATTCGGCAATTTGAGCTTCATCTGTAATGTCTAGCGGGAGACAAACTAACTGCTCCGGATATTTATCTCGAAATGCCAACAATTCGCTAGCAGATTCGGGTTGACGATAAGTGGCATAGATTTTGGCAATGCGATCGTCCTGCAACAACCGCTGCACAAATTCTAAACCAATGCCTCCATTTGCTCCTACAATCAAGGCGTTGGCACTTTGTATTTCAGCAAAAACAGACATAAGACCTGCAACTCAACCGTTAGCAGCCTAGCATTAGCAGATTGGCTATAGCATCTAATTCTATGAGTGTTCTATCAACGCAGATTTGAGGTGGAGCAATGGCAAAGAGAGTTGCAATTGTGGGGGCTGGGCCGAGCGGGGTTTTATTGGCCCACTACTTACTACGGCGCGACGAAGCTTATCAGATTGAAATTTACGATCGCCGCCCTGATCCTCGCAGCGTCTCCTTTGAAAAAGTCCGCACCTATCCGCTGACCCTCAATGCTAGAGGTATCCATGCTTTGAGTCAAATTGAAGGGCTAGAAGCCAGCGTTAAAGCCCACGGGACAGCAATCTGGGGGACAGCCGTGCATGGTAAGAACGGGAAAACGCGAATCTTATCGCGCCAGAAACCACTCTTTGCCCTCGATCGCACCCAATTAGTGATTACCTTATTGGAAAAGCTCACCGAAACATACCCCAGCGATCGCTTGACTCTCCACTTCAACTGCAAATGTATTGCCGCAGATTTTGAGCGACAGAGCATTACCTTTGAGAGCATCACTGAAAGCCTCCTTGAAAACAATGTGGCAGAGAAGCTAAGGACTAACTACGACCTACTGATTGGTGCCGATGGGGCTGGTTCGGTGATTAGAGATCACTTTTTGCCAACCGATGGGTTTACAGTCGAAGCCCAGTACATTCCCACCGATTACAAAGCTCTTTTCCCCTTACGACGAAATGAAACAGTAGAGCTAGACCTCAAACCAGAGCATATTCATAGTTGGCGACTAGATGATAGCACCACAGTTTTAGCAGTGCCCATCAGTGATGCGATCGCCAGTGGGGTGATTACCTTCTCGCGTAACAACAAGTCATTTGTCAATCTGTCTACGACTACTCAAGTTTTAGATTTTTTCCGCCAAAACTTTCCTGACTTAAGCCCACTCATTGCCGATGCCGAAGCGGAAGCATTGCTCAATCGTCCCGTTTCCCAAGTGCCTACCATTCGTTGCAGCCATTATCACTACGGCAACAGCGTGCTACTAATGGGTGATGCGGCGCATGCTGTTTCACCCTCCTTGGGGCAGGGATGCAACGCTGCTTTTGAGGATGTGGAAGTGTTGGATCGGCTATTAGATGAATATTCTGACACCTTAAACTTAGTGCTGCCAGAATTTAGTATTCGTCGCAAACCCGATGCTCACGCTTTGGTAGAGCTGTCTGACAGTCCATTTCCGTTAGTTAAAGCCTTATTTGTTGAACTTATGGTGAGACAGAAATTGGGCAAAGTTATGCATCGGTTATTGCCTCAATACTTTCCAGCTTCTTTATTTGAGCTGCTGTCTGACACCAGAGTTCCCTATGCGGAAATCCTGTCGTCGTATCGTCGTTGGATCGCAAAAGTCAAGCGCTCTAATCAGAAGTTTTTGGCTCAACAGAGTCAATAGAGTTGTAGCTTTACAGGCAGAAAAGAATAAAAAAGCGGCGATCGCCCTATGTCCAAAAAGCGGCGATCGCTTCAATAGCTCCAGCAGAGATCAACTAACGGACAATTGGGAGAGAAACTTGCAACTTTTGCCGCTCTTTTGCCACTCTTTTACCACTACTGATCCGTCAACTGATATTGCACCTTAAATCGTTGTTCGCGATCGCTACCAGCTTCATCTAAGAACACGCTTGAGGCTTCATCCGAGGGGCGCGATCGCTCTATGAGGAGCATTGTTCTATCTTGCACTCTGAAGCCTGGTGAAGACAGGGGCCCTAAATTATTGGGATTTCCCTGTAAGACTAGAGATGCTGGGGAGATGGCTGCTTTAAAGTCGCTGAGGCTGCGAGTTTGCACCCCTTGGAGAGATTGGCTGGACAACGTTACACTACTGCCTGGCTCGATCGGTGGGCTAACCGTTTGCGCCTGTCCCAACCTAGCCCCACCGACGACCACAAGTCCTGCACTCAACAAGGCAAGCCTGATAGAACGCATAGAGTCTTCCTCAATCTCTAAAGTTTAAGTATTGTTATCAATGACTCAAAGTCTGCCTACTTTTCTTATAAGACAGAAGCTAACCCTGCTAAACCTCTGCCTTTAGATAGAGGTTTAGACGAAACAGGAGAAAGTTTACGCTAAAGCCCCATAAACCCGCCTTTAGGATGATGATCCCCTGACAAGCTCTGATCCGCTACCAACCTTGCCTAATGCCACCTTTTTTGCGAACTCTCTATTCCTGCCTGGCATTTCTCCTTAGCAGTGCTATTTTTTTCTTGAGTGCTTGGATTGTCGTTCCAGCACCAACATTGGCCTTGCTACGCTTGGGGGTAGCCACTCCAGAACTGAGTCCTTGGTTGATCGGGTTCAATGCGATCGCTTGTCTCCTTGCAATTGTAGGGCTGCGACGCAGTTGGCTCCAACGCTTGGCTGTAGTGTTGAGCCTGGTTGGGCTAGGGCTGAGTATGATTCCCTTGCTCCAACTGCCTCTGACTGTGCAACAAACTAATGCTGAGTTGCAAGCGAATTTAGGGCCGAGCTATGAGCAAATCAGCCAGCAGCTCGATCGCCAAGCGGCTCAAAGTACAAACCAAGGTATAGAGAAACCGCGATCGCAACCCTTCGTCTTACAGCAGGTTTTTACCGGAATTCCAGCCAGTCGTTCAGTTCGCTACGACCCCAATATCAACTTCGCCCAGCCAGACGGCGTACAACTCAGCATGGATATTTACCGACCGCCTCAAGTGGGTCGCTATCCAGCCTTAGTAGTGATTTATGGGGGGGCTTGGCGAGGAGGAAGTCCCTTGGCCAATGCTGCCTTCAGCCGTTACATGGCTGCAAGAGGTTATACGGTCTTCGCGATCGATTACCGCCATGCGCCTCAGCACCCTTTCCCAGCCCAACTTGACGATGTTCGCACTGCCTTAGCTTTTGTGCGTGAACATGCCAATGACTACGAAGCAGATGGCGATCGCATGGCCTTGCTGGGTCGCTCAGCAGGAGGGCACTTGGCGATGCTAGCAGCCTACCAACCCGACGCTCTGCCAATTCGGGCTGTGGTCAGCTACTACGGCCCTTTTAACTTAACGGCAGGTTACGCCGATCCGCCTGAACCTGACCCGATTAACGTGCGGGCAGTTTTAAGAGCCTTCTTGGGCGGCACCCCAACTGAGAAACCCATCCTATATCGCAAGGCTTCCCCCGCCACTTATGTTACCCGACCTTTGCCCCCCACATTACTCGTCCATGGTCGGCGCGATCATCTGGTTGAAATCAAATTTGCCCAGCGCATGTACCAACGGTTGCGGGCAGTAGGTAGCCCCGTAGCACTGCTAGAGCTTCCTTGGGCCGAGCACAGCTTTGATGAAGTCTTTCAAGGGCTAGGGAGCCAAGTGACTCTCTATTATGTCGAGCGGTTTTTGGCTTGGGCCTTACGCTAGCCTCCACGATTTGAGTTAGCGATTAACTGTACTCATGTCAGCATAGCGATCGCCCACGGCAAATCCTTTCGGAGCCACTTCATCTATCCGCGCCACCTCTTCCGCTGTTAAGGAGATCCCTACCGCCGCTGCATTTTCCTCCAAATATTGCCGCCGTTTGGTTCCTGGAATGGGCACAATATCTTGACCTTGAGCCAGCAACCAAGCCAAAGCCAACTGACACGGGGTTACTTGTTTCTCCGCTGCAATCTGTTGCACTCGCTCTACCAGTTGCAGGTTTTTGTTAAAGTTTTCTCCCTGGAGACGGGGTGAATGTCGTCGATAGTCGTCTGGAGCCAAGTCATCTAGGCTCTTGATCTGTCCTGAAAGAAAGCCTCGACCGAGCGGGCTGTAGGCCACAAACCCAATCCCTAATTCCCGCACTGTTGGTAAAACTTCATCTTCTGGGTCACGACTCCAGAGCGAATACTCTGTTTGCAAAGCACTGATCGGATGCACCGCTTGCGCCCGCCGAATCGTAGCAGGTGCCGCCTCCGACATCCCTAGGTAGCGTACCTTGCCTTGCTGCACCAACTCTGCCATCGCCCCAATGGTTTCTTCAATCGGTACAGTGGCATCTACCCGATGCTGATAGTAGAGATCAATATAATCAACGCCAAGCCTTTGCAGAGATGCATCACAACACTGTCGTACATACTCTGGTCGCCCATTCACACCAAGGAATTTTCCATCCTCACTGCGTTCATTGCCAAACTTAGTCGCCAGAATTACCTGATCTCGACGATCCGCGATCGCCCGTCCTACCAACTTCTCATTGGTAAACGGCCCATACATATCCGCTGTATCTAAAAATGTCACCCCCAGTTCCAAAGCCCGGTGAATTGTCGCGATCGACTCCGTCTCATCCCCCGCACCATAGAACTCAGACATACCCATACAGCCCAAGCCGATCGCAGAAACCGTCAAGCCTTGACTACCCAGTTGTCGAGTCTGCATTCTTGATCTCCCATGCCATCAACTGCCAACTATTGCAGCACCTGGGCAAAGAACAGCATCCTTCTTAGGACTGAAATTTTTTAAATTCCCAAAATCACCCCTCCCAAACCCTCCCCGATGCGGAGAGGGCTTTGAAAGCAGAGCAACAGATAGCCTTTTGGAGGGGGTCTGGGGGACGCAACCGTCCCTCAGCGGGGGTTTGGGGGCGAGTGCCCCCAAGGGTTCGGTTCTTAAGAAATAGTAGTTAAACCGCTTGTTTTTCGTGCAACTGAGACTTCAACTCACTCGGAGCAAACGCCCCAAACTCAGTCACGATCGCCGTAATCAACTCCGCAGGTGTCACATCAAACGCCGGATTGTAGAACTCCACACCGGGCGAACAAATACGAGTGTCACCCACTTGATAAATTTCCACCGGATCGCGTTCCTCAATCGGAATCCCACTACCATCCGACAAAGAAAAGTCAATGGTGGATAGGGGAGCAGCCACAAAGAAAGGAATATTATGGGCTTTCGCTGCGATCGCCACACTATAAGTACCAATCTTATTCGCCGCATCTCCATTGGCGGCAATGCGATCGGCCCCAACTACAACCGCGTGAATGAGACCCTGCTTCATGCAGTGCGCCGCCATCCCATCTGAAATCAGCGTTACCGGAATACCTTCTTGGACACATTCCCAAGCCGTTAGCTTCGCCCCTTGTAAGCGAGGCCGAGTTTCATCCGCATACACTCGCTCTAGCCGTCCATCTCGCCAAGCCGAGCGCACCACACCCAGAGCGGTACCATATCCTGCTGTTGCTAAGGCTCCTGCATTGCAGTGGGTCAAAATCCGCAGCTTGTCGGAACTAGCAGGTAACGCTTTCGCGCCATAATCGCCGATCGCCTGACAGGTTTGGATGTCATCTGCATTGATTTGCTTCGCCGTTTCTAGCAGCGTTTCCTTCAGATATTCCACAGGCCCAATCGTCTGCCGTGCTGTCTTCAGCATCCGCGCGATCGCCCAGAACAAGTTCACCGCAGTAGGGCGAGTTTCTCGCAACTCCTGAGCCACTGTTTCCAGTTGAGCCAAAAATTGATCGCGATCGCTGGTCTGAATCGCTCGTGCCCCTAAGTACACACCGTAGGCTGCTGCCACCCCGATCGCCGGAGCCCCCCGTACAATCATGGTCTTAATTGCCCTTGCCATGTCTTCGTAGCGGCTAATTTCCACAACGGCATATTCATTAGGCAAACGGGTTTGGTCAATTAGCAAGACTCGGTCTTCTTGCCAAACAACGGGATATACCTGAGCAACGGTAGACAACATAAATATTTCAGCCGATAAAAAAGGTCAACAAAGCGATCGCGCCACTATAAAACGTTACCAGATCGCTTGTCGAGTCGGCGGGGTTCTTGGATTGCTGAGTCGTTGAATAACAGCGCATCAGGAAAATGACGTTGGGCGCGTTCTGCGGAAGTGCAGTGATTGCCTCTTGTTGCCAATCGGGTA
This sequence comes from Trichocoleus desertorum ATA4-8-CV12, assembly GCA_019358975.1. NCBI lineage: Bacteria > Bacillati > Cyanobacteriota > Cyanophyceae > Leptolyngbyales > Trichocoleusaceae > Trichocoleus > Trichocoleus desertorum. The sequence continues at coordinate 141,476 of JAHHIL010000007.1, read as the reverse complement.
GGGCAAACTCGCTTTACATAAGCTAGTGCCTCTGGCCACCTGACTTGGTTGATACACTGTGCTCCATTTACGCCCCAAGCTGCCTCAAACCGCATTTCTGGTGTTGTATCCGGTTTTTGGATACCTAGGCGATCGTAGAGATTGATTGGAGTGCCATCTTTCGTATGGGCGACACCATCCCCACAATAATCCGCGCGTACCATCCGCACACAAGCAGAATGATAATCTCGCAGCGATCGCCCTTTGACATTTTGCCAAGGTTTGTAGCCGAACCGCATACACTTGGCTAAAGCTCCGTTGGTACAGCTAAATGTCACGAGTTTCTGGTTGGGGCGGTAATTGCCTCGGCTATCCCAAGAACCTTGAAGCACGACTGCTTTGGCCACTCCTTTTGCATCTGGTTCACAGAGGTTCTGCCAGTTCTGCTGGTTGTCTTGATAAAAAACGGTATAAAGATATGTTTTTTGTTCTGGGTCAAGCGGATCAACCTCAGCATCCCGCACTTGAAACTTTTGTTGACGACCTTGATCGTCAAACCCTACCATTTCAGTGGTTTGAAGCTCTGTTTTGGAGAGAGGCACCTTATCTTTTTCGTTGGGATGAGAGGTAGGTGTCGCGATCGCAATGCTGCCCCAAGCGAACAAAAATACCAAAACTAGCAACAGCGATCGCAATATTGGCTTAATACGCATGCAGTCCTTCTTCTCAAAAAATCTCCAACAATCTCACTTCTTCACCGAGATGGAACCGTGAAAGATTTGTTCCATCCCAATGTGATTTAGATAGCAGCCTTGTTTACTTAATGCCTACCAAACGGCCCTCTTCAACTTGAATCTCTGTGAACTCAGGACTCGACAAGACCATACCCGTCTCTTGAGACGACGTCACTGCCACGTTCTGATTTTCTTGACCATTCACATTACGCCCATTTAAGTTAGCACCATTGAGGTTGCTGCCGTTGAGGTTGCTGCCATTTACTGATATGCCGTTTACTGATATGCCATTCATTTCCACTCCATTCAGGTTGCTGCCATTTACCGATATACCATTCATTCTTACTCCATTGAGGTTGATGCCATTCAACTGGGTTCCGTTAAAGGCCAGCCCGTTTACGGCAAGGCCAGCTTTTGCATCCGGGGAGAAGGCGGCAACGCTCAAAGCAGTAAGCGCGACAATAGCCAAGAAGCGTGAATTCACAGTTAGTAACCTCTCGATAATGTAGTGAGGATGGCTACAAAAGGAAATCGCCGTATTTCGGTCAGGGTATGGTGACATTTACAATTTTTTAGAGTTACTCCAATGCTTGACATAGCAAAGCTTTTGTGAATCAACTCTGTCTTAGGGCCAGCTAAAGCAACACAACTTATCTCCTTAAAAGCACAAGAGAGTATGTTTTAGAGCTTATGTTTTTTGGGTGAGAATAATTTCAGCAGTTCCACCCTTATGGGGGAAGGAGATGGGGCGATCGCAGAACTAAGATAGAAACAATAAAGCGATATCCCAAAGCGCATCAAACTTTATAGGAAACTGCCTCCCAGCCTTTATTATGGGAGGCTTGTAATTTTTAAATTCTACAGTTGAGCTTTAGAATGAGCCTTAGAAAATAGTTGGCAGAGCTGCATGACTTAAGTCATGAGTGTTTCGTTGCACTTTGTGACCTTTTTCCTAGATCTACTAGGCCCATCCTCCTCTACGATCAAGAAAACTCCTCAGGAGTAGACTCTAAAGCCGCAGTTCAGTCGGCTAAGAAGGGGTGGAACGGGTGAAAGATTGGGCTAAATTTAGATTTAGGGTGCCAACTTGGTTGGTTGGAACTTTGGTGCTGGGCTTGTTGGCGGGTGGAGGCTACACTGCTTACAGCCGCATGAGCACAGGGCAACGACAGGAAGCGAGCCGCCGCGTCCAAACTGCAACCGTAGAGCGTATCAGTTTGCCGATCACGATCGCCGCCAATGGTACTGTTCAACCAGAGCGATCGATCAATGTCAGCCCCAAGAACTCCGGGGTTTTGAAAGAACTGCTGGTGAAAGAGGGCGATCGCGTTGAAGCAGGACAAGTCTTAGCTTACATGGATAGCTCCAATTTACAGGGGCAACTCACCCAATCTAAAGCTCAAGTAGCATCAGCCCAAGCCAATCTTGATCAACTATTGGCAGGCAATCGCCCCCAAGAAATCGCACAAGCCCAAGCCCAAGTTGCCTCTGCCCAAGCCAACCTCAACCGATTGGTAGCAGGCAACCGTCCTCAAGAAGTGGCTCAAGCTCAGGCTCAACTGACCTCCACCGAAGCCAATCTCCGCCAAGCCCAACTCACTCTTAACCAAAACCAGCAGCTTTACACCGCAGGGGCGCTCTCCTTACGGGAATTAGATACCTCTCGCGCCACTTATGATAGTGCGAAGGCTGAGGTAGAGCAGGCAAGACTGGGCCTTAACTTGCAGCGGTCGGGTACGCGCCCAGAAGAAATTGCCCAAGCTCGCGCCCAAGTAGAACAAGCTAAACAAGCCCTCAATCTCCAGCAATCAGGAGCACGTCCAGAAGAAATTGCCCAAGCTCGCGCCCAATTGATGAGCGCCGAGGGAGCCTTGCAAACGACTCAAACACAAATTAACGATGCTACCATTCGGGCTCCTTTTAGCGGGATTGTGACCCGAAAATTCTCCGATCCTGGTTCATTCGTGACTCCAACCACTGCCAGCAGTGATGTTTCTTCGGCTACTTCTTCTTCCATCTTGGCGCTAGCTTCTAACAACCAGGTTGTTGCCAAGGTGGCGGAAACCAGCGTCCCGAAAATCAAAGTTGGCCAGGGAGTCACCATTGAAGCGGATGCTTATCCTAATCAATCTTTTACAGGCAAGGTGATTCAAGTTGCGACGCAATCTACAGTTGAACAAAATGTGACTAATTTTGAAGTCAAGATGTCTGTGGATGACTCTAAAAACTTGTTGCAGTCGGGCATGAATGTCAGTGTGGAGTTTCAGGTTGGTGCTCTCGACAATGCTTTGGTGATTCCAACGGCAGCGCTGGTTCGGCAAGAGCAAGGAAGCGGAGTTTTTCTGGCAGGCCAAGGAGAAAATAGCAGACCCAGATTCCAACGCATTACCACGAGTGCCATTGTAGAGGACAAAACTGTGGTGACTTCTGGATTAAAAGCAGGAGATAAGGTGATGCTGAGCTTCCCTGAAGGAGAGCGCCCACCTTCTAGAACGCCTTCCTTTATGCCAGGGGCGGGACGACAAAGACCGGGAGGCTCTGGTGCTTCTAGTGGCGGTTCTGGTAGTGGCGGTTCTAGCAATGGCGGTTCTGGCAGCGGTTCTGGCAGTGGCGGTAGAAGAGGTGGAGGATGAGGAGGAGCACTCAAGCAAGCCCAGAGACAGGGAGTTGGAAAAGCGCAGGCAGATTAGGAGATGGTGCAGTTGGGTAAAATTCGGCCTACTCAGGTTTCTCTGCTAGAAGTCGTGACAATGGCTGTAGAGGCTTTGTGGAGTAATCGCCTGCGCACTAGCCTGACAATGCTGGGAGTGGTGATTGGCATTGCTTCTGTGATCACGGTGACCTCTGTGGGGCAAGGAGTCCAGAAGGCAACAGAGCAACAGATTCAATCTCTGGGCACCAATGTCATGTTGGTCTTAGCAGGGGCGGCGCGTTCGGGTGGTATCAGCCAAGGATTTGGTTCAGCCACGACCCTGACTTGGCAGGATGCCCAAGCGATCGCCCAACAGGTTCCTGCCGCAGAGAGTGTCACCGCCTATCTGCAACGCTCTGGGCAAGTGGTATACGGAGAGCAAAACACCTCTACCAGTATCCTAGGCGTTGACCTCGCTTATCCAGAAGTCAAGGAGATTTATCCGCAGGAAGGACAGTTTTTTACTCAAGCAGATCTAGATAATGCCGAGCCTGTTGTGGTCATTGGTAGCACTGTTCGGGATACTTTCTTTGCACCTGCCGAGCTTGCTGTTGGTAGAAGTCTCCGCATTCAGAATGGACGCTACCGCATTGTTGGAGTGATGGAATCTAAAGGCTCTGTAGGAGGGCAAGATCAAGATGATCGAGTCTATATTCCGCTGACAAATATGTCTTCTCGGATTGTCGGCAACAACGCTATCAATGGCACGGCAATTAATGGCTTTTGGTTGAAAGCTTTAGACCAAGCGCAACTAGAAGCGGCTCAGTTTCAGGTGACAAATTTACTGCGAGTGCGCCACAACATCTATCCTCCCGCACCCGATGATTTTCGTATTAGCAGCCAAATCGACATCATCAATACGTTCAGCAGTGTGGTGGGGCTGTTCACGGTATTGGTAGGGGCGATCGCGGGTATTTCTCTAGTTGTGGGTGGAATTGGGATCGCGAATATTATGCTAGTTTCTGTGGTGGAGCGAACCCGTGAAATTGGGATTCGTAAGGCGATCGGAGCGACGAGTCGTGCCGTTTTGCAACAGTTTCTCACCGAAGCGATCTTGGTTTCCCTTTTAGGCGGTGCCCTCGGCGTATCGATTGGGGTGGGTCTTGCCTTCGCTGCTTCTACTCTATTTAAGTTCCCTTTTGTCGTCTCCCTCTGGTCGATTGGGGCGGGGTTAGGTTTGGCGCTAACTGTTGGCTTAATTGCCGGAGTCATCCCTGCTCGGAATGCTGCCAATCTTGATCCGATCGCAGCGTTGCGGAGCGATTAAGACATGGCCACCATGATTTGGATGGAAGGGATTACCAAAAGCTATCGTTTGGGTGAAGTAGAGGTCCCAGTTCTAAAAGGGATTGACCTTAACATCGAAGAAGGTGAGTATGTCGCCATTATGGGTATCTCTGGGTCTGGCAAATCGACGCTGATGAACATTATTGGCTGTCTCGATCGCGCCACTGATGGCTATTACGTTTTGGAAGGTAGAAACCTCACGACCTTTACCAACGATGAATTAGCTTATATCCGCAATCAGCGCATCGGTTTTGTGTTTCAGCAGTTCAACCTGTTGCCCCGCGCCACCGCCTTAGAAAATGTCATGTTGCCAATGGTCTATGCGGGTATTCCGAAAGCGCAACGACGACAGCGAGCGGAAGAAGCTTTAACCCGTGTGGGTCTAGCAGAAAGGCTCTCTAATCGCCCTAGCCAACTGTCGGGCGGTCAACAGCAACGAGTCGCGATCGCACGGGCTTTAGTCAACCGTCCTGCCTTGGTACTCGCTGATGAACCGACTGGAGCGTTAGACACTCAAACCTCACAAGAAGTAATGGCCTTGCTCACGGATCTCAATGAGCAAGGCATCACGATTGTTATTGTGACTCACGAACCGGATGTGGCCGCACAAACCCGACGCACCATCCAGGTCAGAGATGGTTTAGTGGTGAATTAAACGTCGTAAATCCGACACTCAGCGGCATCTGGGTTCTGGTCACAGTAGACTTCTAAAGAATTTTTGCTGGATTTCACTTGGCGGTGAGCCCGCTCAGCTTGGAGTTCTTCCACAATGTCCCAAGCAACTGCACAATTGGCAGAAACCTCACCATTCGACTCGCAAGCAGTCCAGGCTTGGGCGATCGCGTCTTGGATGGCTTGTTCTAGGGAGGGAGAAACTTCTAATGTATTCATCATGATCAACTGAAGCTCTTTGAGAGCCCTGGTGTAGAGTGAGCTATTAGTTGCGAAGCGTTACGAGTGCAACCAACCCTTTTACTCTAGACAACCCCAGTGAGATTGACAGGTGAAGAAACCGTAATCGTCCTAGGGGAGTTTTCCTCCTACAGCCGTTTTCAAATGAATGCACCACGCTTGTAAATTCTCTAAGCCCCCTAAATCCCCCAATTCTGGGGGACTTTGAGCAGGTTCCCCCCAAATTTGGGGGCTAGGGGGGCGAGAACTGCTGTAATTTAATCGTGGCACAGGTGCAAAATCTAAGTAAGGATTGATCAGCAAGAGGCTGAGGTGAAGGATTAATCATTCGTCCATTGGTCATGACTAATCAAGTCACCAATGGGATCTCGCAGAAGAAAATCATTGGCTTCTAGCTCCTGCTCAACCTCCATCCACTCTCGAACCGGAAAATAACGAAACAGTACATAAATAAGTTGGTGACGGCTAATCACTCCCTGCTCAACTAAACACCGGGCTTCATCTTGAATGGCTTCAATAGAGGCATGAATAAAGCGATTCATTGTGGCCTTCTAACTGTAAGCAATTGATAATTTCTGATATTTTTCGAGGGCAGAACCATGCTCAGCCTGCCCCTCAGATTCAATCAAGCAAACATTCAATCAAGCAAACCTAATGATTTAAGCTGCTTTGGGGAAATTGGCTTCTACAACAGCCGATCGCGAGTTTATGTCAAAGCTATATCCATCAGGAAGAATATGTAACTTAACCCCACAAAGCGCTAGACCTTCATCTTTGAGCAGATTATGTAAATTCGAGTAGATCAAGTCTTGCAAGTCCACAATCGTCACAGCACCCTCACCAATCACGGTCATCTGCCCACCACTGACGACGATCGCGGTGTTTTCATCAATACCGATGCCTAACAGGTCAGGTTGCTCAGCTACAGCCGACAGTAGCCGTCCAAGCCGTCCTCTTTGGGCAAAATGCTGATCAATGATGGCTTCAGGCATAAAGCTAAGCCCATCATCCGTCTCTACAATTTCAATTCGGGGGTGAGTTTCAGCTTCCCCTTCCACGATCATGGCATCGGACATCATGCTCGCTCCTGCACTGGTGCCAGCAATGATCAACCCTTGAGCGTAGAGCTGGTGTAGAAGCTGGTCTAGTTTTGTGCCCTTGATGTATTTGGTAATCCGATCCTGTTTTCCACCTGTAAAAAAGACCCCAGTGGATTCTCGAATGGTTGCTAGAGCTTCAGGCGCTTCAGCCTCCTCGCGACTGTCTGTATCTACTACACGCACCTGCTCTACACCTAGGCGTTCAAAAACCTGGATGTAGTTATCTCCCACTTCTTTTGGTAGCTCTGTTGCCACGGTCATTACAACAATCTTGGCTTGGCGACCCCCAGCGCGACGAACAAATTCGCGCAGAATTTTACAATCTCCCTGTTTATCCTCCGCTCCACCAATGATGACAAGCTGACCTTGGTTGATGGTAGGGGAATGGCTCCCCATCTGTGCTTGATTGATGTTAATGACCATTTGGGTTGATTCCGTCTAACATTAAAAACTGCATTGAAAATGGCTAATGCTGGCAAAACTTGGGATAAGGCGATCGCAAAGTTCTTCAACCTGTTTCCGCAACTCATAACAAAAACAGCTCGAAGAGAGAAGTTATTGAATGATGGAGAGTGATGAAGCGTAAGCGACTATCGTCAGGCTTAGTAACCCAGTGTGAATAAAAGATTTGGCAAGTTTTGCTTGGCTGTTAAGACCGTAATAATTAGAGTACAGACTAACTTTCAAGTCCACGTCTGCCCTATGTCAGGATTTGCAATTAAACGAGTCTGTATTAAGGTATACAAAAATGGGTGTTCCCCAGTTGCAGAATAAGTAGAACGGTAGAAGCGATCTTTCGGCCTGTTTAAGAGTCGAGAGCAACCGCACGGATCGTCTCTACATTTGTGATCTCAATGTTTCCAGAAGATAGGGTAGATATCTTATTGGAACTAAAGGAGCTGTGCAATATGTTGCTCTCAGCTACAGGCCTAGCTTGGGCTAAACTCCTTAGCCACCTTGACATTCACAGCAGCCGTGGCAATATGCAGTAAGCGCTGCTTTAGAGTTTCCAAACCCAGCCCTTTAGTAGCCGAGATAAAGACAGCGTCTGAATAAGTTTGTTGAGCAGCAGCTAGAGCCCCACTTTCCACTTGATCTACTTTGTTAAACACCAGCAGAGTGGGACCAGAAATGGTCGGAAGATCTGCCAAGACCGCTTGGACTGACTGAATATGGCTTTCCCAAGCGGGATGGGAAAGATCTACCACATGCAGCACTGCATCGGCTTCTGTTACCTCTTCCAAGGTGGCCCGGAAAGCATCCATCAGGGGTGGTGGTAGCTCATGGATAAAACCGACCGTGTCCGTAAGGAGGAGCGATCGCTGAGATTGCGTCTCTGGATCGGTGATCGTCAGCCGCCGCGTGGTGGGGTCGAGGGTGGCAAACAACTGATCGGCAGTATAAACTTCCGCGTGAGTTAAGATGTTGAGCAGAGTTGACTTGCCTGCATTAGTGTAGCCTGCCAAGGCAACCGTGGGAATTTCGTTATGTTGGCGCTGTTGACGCAGGCGAGAACGGTGGGCTTGCAACTGGTTTACTTCCTGTTGCAGTTGATTAATCCGCCGCTGAATCGTCCGACGCTCTGTTTCTAGCTTGGTTTCCCCTGGACCTCTAGTGCCAATACCACCCCCCAACCTGGACATCGCCTGTCCTCGGCCCCGTAGTCGCGGCAACATATATTCCAACTGGGCAAGTTCAACTTGTAATTTGCCTGCTTGGGACTGAGCGCGTTGGGCAAAGATATCCAGAATTAATTCGGTACGGTCAACCACTCGCAGGTTCATTTGGGTTTCCAAATTCCGAATCTGGGAAGCCGAAATATCGCGATCGAATACCACTAAGTTTGCGCCGATCGCTTGAGCTTGCTGGGCAATTTCATCTACTTTCCCCTGCCCCACAACTGTCTGAGGATGAGGTTGCGATCGCTTCTGAATCATAGTTTCCAGAACGGTTCCCCCAGCACTCTCAGCTAGACGAACGAGTTCTTCTAAGCCATCTTGAAAGCGTTGAGGCGATAGATCCTCAGTCATCAACCCCACAAGCAAGATTTTATCTTGGTCATCTCCCTTTTCTTCAAACTGGAAAGCTCCATATCCAGCGGCATGAAACTCTTTTTCCCAGTCATCAACCAAATCGCCAAAGTCCTCCTCGGTCAATTCTTCGAGGGGAAGGGCAGACGAAATCTCCCAAGGTTGATTGAGATCAGGAACGAGATGTACTAAATAAGTAGATTGAATTTCGCTGGAAGTTCCGTTTTTTACTCCCGTACCTTTCGGCTTGGAATCCCTAGGAGAACAAATTAGGATGATTAGAGCATCCAAACGCTGCCGAGTTGCCGCCGTTAGGCTAGAGCCGTCCGGAGGGTCTGCTTTAAGCTGGGTTGCCAAACAACGAACTCCGCTCAAGCGTTCGGCACTGTGTCGAGGTAGCTCTTGATCTGACAGTTGGGTTTGGGCTGGCGTACCCACTGCCACTCGCATCACCTGCCCTCGTCGGTTTAGGTAGATACAGACAGGGTGATGAATCGCGGTACTGATAGCCGCCAACTCTTGAGCTAGCTCTGGCGTACAAAAACGATCGCTCGGTTGCCGCTGTTCGTACAAGCGTTGCAACTGTTTGAGTTGGCTGGATTTGATGCCTTGGGTATTACCGTAAATCGTTTCGATAGGTCTAACCAGAAAGCTGGTTTCTGAATTCGCTGATCTATGTTTAGTCTGCTTTGACTCGGACTGAATCTCTCTGGAGGGTTAACTGGAGGGTTAACTGGACATTCTAGAGTTATGTGTAGAGCCATACAGTGACTTGCTAAAGCGATGTTGACGAAATAATAAACTCGTTTTGTAATTTTGACTACATACTAGTTTAGTTATCTGACAGTCCTTTAGACATAAGCACAACGGCCCCTTGGGTAGACGTGAATGTTCGCGATCGCTTCTAATCTGCTGAATAAGTAGAATATCCTATTTTACAGATACATCTAACTGCAATCATCCTTAGAGGTTTGATTAATCAACTAATCTCTAAGTGCCAAGTTTTCTCGTCTCCGCTACCGCTAAGCTCCGTTGCCGTTAAATCAACAGCCTTGATGCACTCCCAGTTGGCCGACTGGAGGTATGGGGTTATCTTTCAGGGGATGTATGACTGACTCAAGTACCTTAGTTTTGCCAGCTGAAAACCACAGTCCTGATATTGCAAGTGGTTCCATTTTCTTTGTTGGCACTGCGACTGTCATTCTCCGGTACGCTGGGTTCACTATCCTGACCGATCCTAACTTTTTGCATCAAGGTGATCATGTTCATTTAGGATATGGACTGCGTTCCGCACGAGTCACAAATCCCGCGATTGAGATTGAGGAGTTACCCCCCCTCGATCTCGTCGTGCTCTCCCACATGCACGAAGACCACTTCGATCGCATTGCCGAGCAAAAGTTAAACAAAACTGTTCCCATTGTCACGACCCAACATGCGACTGAAAAGTTGCATAAAAAGGGATTCCAAGCGGCCTACGCTTTAGACACTTGGGAAACCATAACTATTAAGAAAGGAGGGATGCAGCTCCGCATCAGTGCCATGCCCGGAAGACATGGGCCTGGAGCTTTAGCTGCTTTACTGCCTCCGGTGATGGGTAGCTTATTAGAGTTCCAAAATAGCGCTGGAGAGTCTCTGTTTCGCCTCTATATTACGGGTGACACGTTGGTTTATGAGGAAATCAAAGAAATTCCAAAACGTCATCCCCAAATTGATTTGGCATTGCTGCATTTAGGTGGCACCAAAGCATTTGGTGTGTTACTGACAATGGATGGTAAGCAAGGCGTAGAAATGGTGCGATTGGTTGCACCCCGGACTGCCATCCCCATCCACTACAACGACTACACTGTGTTCAAATCTCCCTTAGAAGAATTCCAGCAGGCGATCGCTGCCGCAGGACTAGACACCCAAATCGAATATCTCAGCCACGGTGATACTTATCAATTCCAAGTGCCTTCTAGCCGTTCACCAGGTTGATCCAGACCTCTCCCCAAACCCCTCTCCGACGCGGCGAGGGGCTTTGAATATTTCTCCCCTTCCCTAGTAGGGAAGGGGCTGGGGGTTAGGTTTATTCTATCTGCCAACCCGTTGCCCCAATAGTACTCAAAAGTTCTTAACATTAGAGTTAAGTGCTAGGGAATGCGAAGAAAGATATGGAGACAACCCCAAGAGTGATGCCAGATGCGTCTTTGGCTCAAACGCAGGCGATCGCAAATCCAGAATTAGCAGGCAGTAGCCCTGGGAAGCTGGAAGGCAAAGAGCTAGAGCAGCGGGATCGTGAAGTTGACGAACTCTCTCCAGGAGGCGCTGATCCATCGCGGTTTGACACCAAAGAAGCTTGGTATCCGGTGTTCTATGTAGAAGACTTGGATCAGACCAAGCCCGCTCGATTTACTTTGCTGGAAACCGATCTAGTCATTTGGTGGGAGCAATCGACGGAAGCTTGGCGAGTTTTAGAAGATAAATGTCCCCATCGTTTAGCACCCCTTTCTGAAGGCAGAATTGCTGAGGATGGCTTGCTAGAGTGCCCCTATCATGGCTGGGCTTTCTCTGGAACGGGTGAATGCGATCGCATTCCGCAACAAGCAGCGAGCGGCACAGCAGAAACTTCGCAGCGTGCTTGTGTAACCGCATTTCCAGCTACAGTGCGCCAGGGATTATTGTTTGTTTATCCTGGCAACCCAGAGAACGCCGCCAAAACCTCAGTGCCCATTGTAGAACCCATAGAAACCTCAGATGGCTGGGTTTGCCTCAATACCTTTCGGGACTTACCCTACGACGCACTAACCCTGCTAGAAAATGTACTCGATGCTAGCCATGTGCCTTATACTCACCATCGCTCTGTAGGCAATCGCGCTAACGCCTCCACTGTAGACCTAGAGATTGTAGAGTCTGGCAAACAAGGCTTCCAAGGGCTTTGGGAAGAAGGCCCCCGTAAAGGCACCTTAGGCCGTCAAGACACCACATTCATTGCCCCAGGATTGATGTGGCACGATCTGACTTCCAAGCAATTTGGCAGAACGCTGACTGTGGTTTACGCCACTCCAATTCGCAAAGGAGAATGTCGGCTGTTTGCGCGGTTTCCGTTTAAGTTCTCCTCCAAGTTGCCCAGCTTCTTCATTCGCCTGACCCCCCGTTGGTATTCTCACCTGGGGCAAAACAACGTGCTAGAAGACGACCAAGTTTTTCTGCACCACCAAGAACGTTATCTAGAGCAGGCAGGCGGAAGCGCTAACTTTGCTAAGGCATTTTATTTACCTACAAGAGCCGATCGCTTTGTCTCGGCTCTGCGGCAATGGGTAAACCGCTACAGCGCCGATCCTTTTCCAGGCGCAACATTGCCCCCTGCGTTACCTAAAGAGCAACTGCTCGATCGCTATTATTCTCACACCATTAAGTGCGCTAGTTGCAGCGCCGCCCTAACTCGATTACAGCGAATTAGGTTAGCTTGTCTGATCTTGGCAGCGATCGCTTGGACCCTTGCCCCCTTACTGGCAGTTTCCTTGGGAAACGCGGCTGAGGTGGGAGTCGTAGGAGTTGCGATCGCGAGTTTAGCAAGTGGAGCCGCATGGCTGGGGTTGGGTCGGCTAGAGCAGCAGTTTTACCGAGGACGAGAAACTCCGCTCCGCAACTTACCGGAGAAAAAGCGGCAGGATAAAAAGTGAGCTGAGCAATGGAAATAAGCTGGCTACTTACACTTGGACGCTGTTGGCTCTAGGGATAACCCTAGCCAAGGCGCAAGTTCCTCTACTTCGGCGTTGGTAAAGTTGCCGCTGCTCATGGCTTGCCCTCCGGTAATCTCAGCTGAGGTTGCTGCAACAGAAACTTTGCCTCGTCTGTGGTTGGGAGAAACCCTACGGATGGAGCGGCGGTTTACAGAAGCGATCGCTGTATACTTAACCAGCGATCGCTTAAAAGTACAATTCTATACAGTGCCAATCATGACCTAAGCGAGAAAACAGCTACTTAGGTGGGAAACCTTGAGTTTGGATAACTACTTCAAGGTTTAATCTTCCCGTGTTAACACTTAGAGCTTTTACTTGTGCCTTACTCCCTCTGCTAGTTGGATGCTCGCTCCCACCTGCTAACACCTCTATCCTTCCATTAACTCAACCGAGCAAATCAGTTTCCAACCCTAAAGTTGCGGATGTAGTTGATACAGCCAACTCGACAGTGGCGCTTAATGAGTCAGTGGTTGCGGTTTCCTCGGTTGACTCCCAACCCATTTACCCGGTACAGCCATCTAGTCTCCAACCCACTGTAAAAATTCAACATCGCTACTACCCCGTCACAGGTTCCACAGTCCAGCATCTACGCTCGGACATTGCCCATCTCAGCCCAGTGACTCAGGGAGGGCAGCACTATGATGCCAACACAGATTGGTATGTGCGCTGGTCTTATCGCTATGTCAGGACGGGGATTAGTTGCTCAATGAGTCATGTCAGCAGCCACGTCGATATCACTTTCACATTGCCGAAGTGGCAGACTGCATCTAAGGCTTCGCGATCGCTGATGAATCAATGGAGCCATTATTCGGCAGCATTGCAACTGCATGAAGATGGACATAAAGATCATGGCATTGCCGCAGGGCAGGAGGTTCTCCGTACCCTCAGCAATTTACCAGCTTATCCTTCTTGCCGAGCGTTAGAAGCAGCCGCTAACACCACTGCTCGCAAAGTCATTCAGCACTATAACCAAAGGGATGTGGAGTACGATCGAAACACCGGACATGGATTTACACAGGGAGCCGTTTTTCCGCCCAGTTCAACTTAGCGCTATAGAATTTTGCTAAGTTCTTATCCCTTGACGATCACAGGTGTTCCCGGTTGAACTTGATTAAAAAATTCCTGAATATCCTTTTTGTGCATGCGGATGCAACCATGCGAGACAGGCTGACCCACAGATTCAGGATTAGGCGTGGCGTGGAAGCCAATCCAATTTCTTCCATCTGTCCAGAAACCAATCCAATAGCCTCCTAGAGGATTCTCAGGATCGTTTCCTGAAATTGACTCATCTGTTAACGGATTAATCCAGGTAGGATTTCTGAGCTTACGAATTACTTTAAACTGACCAATAGGCGTCTCCCAACCTTGACGACCCACGGCAATAGGATAAGTCTTGATTGGTGTTTTGCCTTGATAAAGGGTCACTCGTCGGCGACTCCGCTGAATCTCTAGGCGTAGCGGCTGATCTATGGAGCCAATTGCAACCTGAGCTGTTGGAGTTGCAGTTTGAGTAGATAAAGACCCAACATTAGAAGCCTCACTGTCTAAATCGCCTGTGTCTAAATCATCTGAGGCTTGGAGTGCTACTCGTGCTTGAAGCGGTGCTGGTGTCGGTTGAGGAGTTGTACTCGGAGCAGGATCAGCCGGAAGAATATTGGGTTCAGAAACTAATGGCGTCTGCGTACTGAGATACAGCCCACAAGCCCAAAATAAACTAACCAGCGTTAATGCCTGCTTGATCATCAGTTTCGATCAACTACTTAAAGAGTGCTACCCATCATTTCCTACATAGCTCAAAGTTAGGAAATCCTTATAAGGCTAGAAGAGGAAATGAGAGCCTACTGCTATGCAGGTATGTAATTCAGAATTAGGAGAAGCGATCAGCGATCGCGTTTCGCAACCTTACACTACATAACAGCAGGCAATACTCACATCAATCTAAAGGCTCAGAGTAATAGGGTTTCCACTCTCTATACAGTTAGCAGCTTACCAGAGAGCTCTGACTCCTTCTGTTGCACCACCAGCACCACCACCAGCACCGCCACCAGCGCCACCATCTGTCCCATAGTCCGTGGTCGTACCGCCAGCACCACCGCCAGCACCACCGCCAGTGCCATAGTCACCCGTCGTGCCACCTGTGGTTCCGCCCGTTGTACCGCCAGCGCCGCCGCCAGTGCCATAGTCACCCGTCGTGCCACCTGTGGTTCCGCCAGCACCACCGCCAGTGCCATAGTCACCCGTCGTGCCACCTGTTGTACCACCAGTCGTGCCACCAGCGCCACCTGTTGTACCGCCCGTTGTGCCACCAGCGCCACCTGTTGTACCACCAGTTGTACCGCCCGTCGTACCACCAGCGCCACCACCAGTGCCATAGCCACCCGTTGTGCCACCAGTTGTACCGCCAGTACCATAGCCACCAGTTGTGCCACCTGTGGTTCCGCCCGTTGTACCACCAGTACCACCAGCGCCACCAGTGCCATAACCGCCCGTTGTGCCGCCCGTCGTACCAGTAGCGCCACCAGTGCCATAACCACCAGTTGTGCCACCCGTTGTGCCCCCTGTTGTGCCACCAGTGGTACCACCAGCACCACCAGTGCCATAGCTACCAGTACCACCAGTTGTGCCGCCCGTTGTGCCGCCCGTTGTGCCAGTAGCACCGCCCGTTGTACCACCTGTCGTACCACCGCCCGTTGTACTTTGGGCTAGCACCTGATTAGATTGACTGCTCTGATCATGTAAGGTTAAACCCTTTTGGGCTACCAGCATTAGGGCTGAGACACTCATGAAAGCAGTTGCACTGAAGAGTCCGATAATCCCGGTCAGCTTGTTACGTTGATTATGATTCGGCTTCATCACTATCTCCTTAAAGTTGTATTTTTTGCACATCAAGCATTCACTCAAACATTCACCACACCCATAGCCCAGTCCTACAAACAACAGTTCTGTTTCACGAAATAGCTAATAAAAATGCTTCAAGCCAAAGACACATTTAGGTTTGGGAAGGGTATGGGAAGCATTTGAGTAGATAGGCTTTTTGAGCTTGAGCCATGCTCCAGGCTTGGCTATGATTTAACATTGCTTGTGCTAACACTATGAAGCGTAGTAGGGATCAACAACGCCAACTTCCGCTATAGGGGTATGTAGCGATCGCCCAAAAGGACTACTCATTTATGAAATTAATTCGTCTTCATAGACACAGAAGCGATCGCCCCTCTTAATCAGAATTAAACTAATCAGAATCAGAATCAAAAACAGAAACAATAAAAAAGCAGCGATCGCTCCTGATGCAATTAATGCAACTGAGCGATCGCTGCTTTTTTGGATGCTACTTTCTAATTCAACTGCTCGCAACTATTCGAACAGGCGGAGAACCACGCTGGAACGGGCATTGACAGGGATCTGCTGCTCGCCATTAAAGATAATTTCATCTTGAATGAAGCGTGGTTCTTTAGTGTCAACTAGCAACTCCCATTGTTTCTGCCTGAATGCCTCAGGCAGCGTAAACTCGATCACCTCATAATGAGCGTTGAAGAACAGGATGAAGCTGTCATCACTAATACGCTGCCCTTGCGGTCCTGGGCTAGGAATCTGCCGTCCGTCCAAGAACATTCCGATCGCCTTGGCATAGCCAATCTCCCACTGCTCGTCGCTCGTCTCAGTGCCATCAGGATTGAACCAGACAATATCACTCACCCCAGCTCCGTGAATGGCCTGTCCTTGGAACCACTTGCGTCGCCGGAATACAGGATGCTGTCGTCGGAAATAGATTAGCTCGCGAGCAAAGTCCAAAAGATTTTCGTTCTTTTCTTGCAAGTCCCAGTTGATCCAAGAAATTTCACTGTCTTGGCAATAGGCATTGTTGTTTCCTTGCTGGGTTCGGCCTAACTCATCTCCTGCCAACATCATCGGGATGCCTTGGGAGAACATCAGCGTCAATAAGAAATTTCGCCGTTGCTGTTCTCGTAACTGCAACACTTCAGGATTATCTGTTTCTCCCTCCGCGCCACAGTTCCAAGAACGGTTATGGCTCTCCCCATCTTGGCTGTTCTCGCCGTTGGCTTCATTGTGCTTTTCGTTGTAGCTCACCAAATCGTTGAGCGAAAAACCGTCATGAGCGGTGATAAAGTTGATGCTGGCATTAGGGCGGCGGCCATTGAACTGAAAATAGAGATCAGGGCTACCAGTTAAGCGGTAGGCGAATTCCCCTAAAATACTGTCTTCCCCGCGCCAGAAATCTCGCACCGTATCACGATATTTTCCGTTCCACTCTGACCATAGGACAGGGAAGTTACCCACCTGGTAGCCCCCATCGCCAATATCCCACGGCTCTGCAATTAGCTTCACATCAGCCAATACGGGATCTTGGTGAATAATATCAAAGAAGGCAGCCAGGCTATTCACTTCATACAGTTCTCTCGCCAAAGCAGAAGCTAAATCAAAGCGGAAACCGTCTACATGCATCTCCAGCACCCAGTAGCGCAAGCTATCCATGATCAGCTTTAGCACTTGGGGGTGGCCCACATACAAGGAATTACCACAGCCTGTAAAGTCCATGTAATAGCGCTTATCATCATCCACTAGGCGGTAATAAATGCTGTTGTCGATGCCGCGTAGAGATAGAGTTGGGCCGAGATGATTTCCTTCTCCGGTATGGTTGTAGACTACATCCAAAATCACCTCAATACCAGCACGGTGCAGTGCTTTCACCATCTCCTTGAATTCATTCACTTGCTGCCCCATACTGCCACCAGCGCTGTAGCCAGAGTGGGGAGCAAAGTAGTTAACCGAGTCGTAGCCCCAGTAGTTCTTTAAGCCCTTGTCTGCCAGGTGGCCCGGATAGGTAAGAAAATGATGCACAGGCATCAACTCAACCGCGCTAATTCCCAATCGCTGCAAATGCTCGATCGCGGCAGGATGAGCCATACCAGCATAGGTGCCACGTAACTCTTCCGGGATATCTGGATGGAGCTTAGTAAAACCCTTGACATGAGTTTCATAAATAATGGTTTCATGCCAGGGGGTACGCAGGAGTCGATCTCCTTCCCAATCAAAAGATTCATCAACGACCACCGATTTGGGGATTAAGTTGGCGCTGTCTAATTCTGAAAAGGAGAGATCAGCTTCTGGAGAGTCCCAAGAGTAGCCAAACAGTTCGGGGCCATTGCCAATGTCACCATCGATCGCCTTTGCATAAGGATCGATCAACAGTTTGTTGGGGTTGAAGCGCTGCCCTTCGTGGGGAGAGTAGGGGCCGTGAACTCGGAACCCATAACGCTGTCCAGGACCAATGCCAGGAATATACCCGTGCCAAACAAAGTTACTAACTTCTGTCAGGTGCAAGCGCGTTTCTCTATCATCGCGATCGAATAAACACAACTCTACTCCAGTGGCGTTTTCTGAGAACAAGGCAAAGTTGGTACCTTTTCCATCCCAATACGAACCGAGAGGGTAAACTTGTCCTGGCCAAAGCGCTAGATACATAACTGAGGATTTAGTGGGGTAAAAATCAGTGAAAACAAAAATGAATAAATTGCACCTAATCGGTAGATGCAATTCAGGAGGACTGTTGTGTTTACTAAAACGAGCTAAAGCCTATCTTGACAGCTTTACACCAATGTTCAATGGGTTGAACCACACCCTTTTCGTAGTGGCGAGTCTCATTGCCCGTTCATTAGCTACGCAGGGCACTACATCTGCTCTGCTCCTCCTTTCAATCAAAACAAGGTCAACAGTTTTTAAAGCTACTTGAAGAAAATAGCTGAACAAAGTGGATTACGGCATCTACCGCAAGGACAATTTCGGTGTCATGGTTGTTGCAGTACAAATATACTAATCTTTACCTCTAAGGAGTCTAGAGCGCGATAGTTGAGCTTCTAAGTAAGGGCAGTCTTCACAACGAAGTTTTTGACCTGGATGGTCACAGTGACAACGAAGATCTAAGTTGCCGATCTCTGAGCTTTGATGAAGTCGGTGGGTGACTGTAGTTTGCAATAGCAGAATAATATCTTGGGCGATCATAAAATAGCTAATGCTACGGTAAAAGAGTTTGGTAGCTCTATCTCTTTTACCGTAGCCAATCATGGTACTAAATATCGTCTAGCTAAGGAATGACCCTAGCTTTGTACTCTGGCTATCAAAAAGTTACTTGAACAGTAAAGCTTACTTTAGCTAGAGCGATCGCTGCTTCAGACGTCCATAAGTTAGGCGATCGCAAGTCTTTATGACACAAATTTTAAGTAATGGGATAGGCCTTTGTTGCTTGCTCAGCAGCTAGCCTTGAGCCAATGGCAGGACAACGCGCACAGTCGTCTGTTTACCAGGAATACTCTCGATCCCCAGTTCTCCACCATGCAATTCTACTAAGCGTTTAGCAATGGCTAGCCCTAGCCCTGAGCCCTCTTGCTCATACAGCTTGCGCTCAAATTGCATGTAAGCACCCACCTTCTCAATCTGTTCTAGGGTCATCCCTCGACCTCGATCAATCACATAGAGAATAAACGTACTTTCACTATGACTGCTCAAAACTTTTATAGGAGTGCCTGGGGAGGAGAACTTGCAGGCATTATCAACCAGTTCTTCTACTAATTTCTTTAACTTGGCTTGTGAAATTTGAACCACTGCACCCTGAAAATCCAACTGTAAATCAGTGGCTCGGTTCATCCGTTGCGCTTTTTGAATCACCCAATCATTTATTAACATCCCAACCACATGAGTCTTGCCTTTAGATAGTGACTTGACTCGCTCTGGGCTTTTAACCAATAGCTCCAACTGAGCATACAAAAGAAAGTTTTGTACCAACCTATGTAAGGTTTGAGTGGCGTTATGGATGTCTTCTGCAACCTCTACAACTTCAGCCTGCTCCATCAAGCTGCATTCGTTCATTAGCACACTCGATAAATCGGCGATCGCGTTTAAAGGAGTGATTAACTCGTGAGGCAGAGTGAGGGTAATCGTGCTACGCAAATCATCGAGTTTTTGCTGAACTCTTTCATCCACCACTGCTTGCTTTTCTAGGCGAGTAGAAACCGCCTTTAGCAATTCCAAGCGCGTGAAAGGCTTACTCAGATAATCGTCCGCCCCTAGCTCCATACCTTGGCGAAAATCATCTTTAGTTGCTTTAGCAGTCAAGAATACAAATGGGATCACTGCTGTTCCGGGATGTTTCCGCAACTCCGCCAAAACACCCAAACCATCTAACTCAGGCATCATCACATCACAAATGATCAGATCAGGAGCCTTTTCTTGCGCCAGTTTCACCCCAACCAAACCATTTTCAGCACCAATAACATCAAATTCTTCAGCCTCCA
Organism: Trichocoleus desertorum ATA4-8-CV12; assembly: GCA_019358975.1. NCBI lineage: Bacteria > Bacillati > Cyanobacteriota > Cyanophyceae > Leptolyngbyales > Trichocoleusaceae > Trichocoleus > Trichocoleus desertorum. The sequence continues at coordinate 121,713 of JAHHIL010000007.1, read as the reverse complement.
AAATGTCAAGAATGACATTTCTCACATCCCGTTCATCTTCAATCACTAAAATCTTTTTCATTATTTCTTACCTTTATCAAGTGGCAGAATCACTGTAAATGTTGTGCCTACTCCAACAGCACTGTTAACTGAAACTGTACCTCTGTGTGCCTCTACAGCTTGCTTGACAATGGATAACCCCAAGCCCGTTCCTGGAATACTACCGACATTCGCTGCTCGATGAAAAGATTCAAACAAACGTTTTTGATCTTGGGGAGGAATCCCTACACCTGAGTCCTGAACTTGAAACGTAGCCATTCCATCTTGGCAAGAAAGATGGAAATTGACTTGGCCTCCTTGAGGAGAGTACTTAACAGCATTTGAGAGTAAATTAATCAAGATGTGTCGTAGTAACTTTTCATCCATACAGGCTGGATGACTCGATCCGTTGTTAACAAAGTCAATTTGGTGACTAGGAGCACTCAGTTGAACTTCTTCTACCAATTCGCAGCAGAGTTTTTCTAAATTTAGAGGGGTTGGTCGAGATTCCAGCTTACCTGCATTGGATTTGCCAATCAGTAAAACATCATCTAATAATCCATTGAGATGCTGCACTGTGGCTTGAATGCGGTGGAGATAGGCCAGCTTTTTCTCGTCGGACCATTTATGACTGTAGTGTTCTAGGCCTTCCGCCGAAGCCAAGATTGTGGTGAGGGGTGTCCGAAATTCGTGAGAGGCTGTATTAATAAAACGGGATTTGAGTTCACTCAGTTCTTTTTCTTTAGTGAGTGCTTTACGAATTTGCTGTTCTGCTTGCTTTCGCTCGGTAATATCGCGGGTGACACCCCGGAAGCCTTGGAGTTCATTTTGTGGACCCAAGATGGGGGAAGCACTACTCTCGCAAACGATGAGATGACCGTCTTTGTGAAGCAGAGCCGTTTCTACCTGAGTAAATTCCGTTTGCTGGGCTGTGAAATAACTCAATAAGGTGGTGTAGCGCTTAGCTTCATCCTCAGGCATAAACTGGTCAAGTGTCTTGCCGAGCACCTCATGTGGTTCATAACCCAAGATGTCTCTAATCTTGGGGCTAACGTAAGTAAACGCAGCTTTGATATCCGCTTCCCAGACCCAATCATTGATTTGCTCAACTAAATTTCGGAGCTGCTCTCGACTTTGCCATAGAGCCGCTTCTGCCTCTTGCCGCTTCAGCGTAATTTGAGCCAGAGCCCCTAAATTGCGTCGTAGTTCCAGTTGCCTCATGACTTGATGGCCTAGGTCTTCTAGCGCTTTCAATTGTTCTGGGTTGAGCTGTCGTGGGACGCGGTCAATCGTACAAAGCGTTCCCACCGCATGTCCCTTGGAGGTTAACAAAGGAGAGCCAGCATAAAATCGGACATGGGGATCAGAGACTACCAGAGGATTGGTGGCAAAGCGTTCGTCAGCTAGGGTATCAGGCACCACAAACAGATCACGCTGCAAAATTGCATGGCTACAAAAGGCAATGTCTCGTGGCATTTCCGTAACTTCTATGCCGACTTTTGCTTTGAACCATTGGCGGTGATTGTCCACCAGGCTAATTAAGGCAATCGGAGTTTGACAAATGTAGGCGGCTAAGCGGCAAAGCTCATCAAAGGATTCTTCAGCTTCAGTATCAAGAATGGCATATTGGAGGAGGCTTTCAAGCCTTTCTGCTTCGTTGGCAGGTAAGGGGGCGGACATGGGCTATTTTTTGCGAAGTTCTAGTAGCTTGCGTATTTTTCACAGAGTAACCATTTGCGGTTTAGCAAGCGTACTCTAGTTCACCGCACTGTCAAGAATTTAATAAAAATTCGGGTTTTCAGGATCGATCGCTAGAGGCATCTTTGTCAGTTCTGAGGCTCACGTTAAGACAAGAGGCTGGAATGCGATCGTGGCATGGGCTAAATTTATTTATTAAACTTCATAAAAGTAGAATATTAATAGGGCAGTTCTACGCTTTTGCTGAGAGCTGCAAAAAAAGCTAATTTTAGGTAACCTCCTATGGCAGTTCGGAAAGACACAATCTTTGAGCGATTTTTGTCCCCTATCCTACAGTTGTTTATTGATCGCGAGGGTTTAGAACAGTTTTATCGCAGTATTGATTGGGAGATAGAAGGCGATCGCTTCTGTAACCCTAGCTTGGTATATCCCGCCTACTACAGCACTCAGAATTTTCATGGGATTGAAAAAGGTTACCTGAATCCACGAGCGGCTGTATCCTATGATCCCATCACTCAATATGTCTTGCTACCTAACGAAGTCTTAATTCGGCAAGCTGCGATTGAGGCTGTGCGGGGCAAACCGAGGCGAATTTTAGACTTAGGCTGCGGGACTGGGTCAACCACTTTATTGCTCAAGCAAGCGTTTCCGACTGCTGAAGTTGTTGGTTTAGATTTCTCGCCTTACATGTTAGTAATGGCAGATTACAAGGCTCAACAAGCGGGACTAGACATTCAGTTCGTTCACGCCAATGCTGAGCAGACAGGCTTTCCTGACGCTGCTTTTGATTTAGTCACCGCTTCTTTGCTCTTTCATGAAACTCCTCCCGCTGTCTCACGAGCCATTTTGCAGGAAGCCGCACGATTGCTCAAACCTGGCGGAGAAGTGTTGATCTTAGATGGCAACCAAAAAACCTTACGGCAAACCGAATGGTTGACCCAAATCTTTGAAGAACCTTACATTCAAGCTTATGCAACCGGAAATGTAGATGCTTGGATGGGGGCCGCTGGGTTTGGAGCTGTAAACACACAAGAACTCTGGTGGATTCACCAAATTACTAAGGGAGTCAAGCCACTTTCTGGACAAGACCCTGACTCTGTCAGAGCCCATCCTAACTCTGTTAGGATCGATGACTCTGTTGTCCCTGATGCAGGGTTCCCCGCTCCCGCGTTTGAGTAAGCAAGTATGGTTTTGAAGGCAGTTCTATTTGATTTTAATGGCGTCATTATCAATGATGAAGCGATTCATGAGCGACTGATTGAGCGGCTTCTGATTGAAGAAAATCTGCGGCTGAACTCTGGAGAGTTTGCTCGCGTTTGCCTAGGGCGTAGCGATCGCGCTTGTTTAACCGAACTGCTAGCGAGTCGGGGGCGAGTTGCCACAGAAGACTACCTGATGGACTTGATGCAGCGCAAAGCCCGTACTTATCAACGTGAGCTAGACACGATAGAAAAGCTGCCTATTTATCCTGGCTTAACTGATTTAATGTTTAATCTGCGGGCTGCTCAATTAAAGCTGGCTGTGGTGAGTGGAGCCTTACGAAGCGGAATTGAACTGGTGTTAGAAAAAGCGCAATTGGCTGCTTATTTTCAGGTGATTGTGGCGGGCGATGATATTGTTACGAGCAAACCAGAACCAGACGGTTATTTGCTAGTGGTTGAGCGTCTGAATCAACAATTTCTAGATCTGAATCTCCAACCTTCAGAGTGCCTCGCGATCGAGGATACTCCCGCAGGAATTCAAGCAGCAAAGCGGGCCGGAATTCCGGTGGTTGGGGTGGCCAATACTTATCCGTTTCACATGATGCAGCGGCAAGCGAATTGGGCGGTTGATTATCTCTCTGATTTAGAACTCGATCGCGTTCAAGCCGTCTATGCTAAATCCCCCGTACCTCAAGCATCGTAATACTCCTCAGTGCTGCGATCTACGGAGCCAAGATTTACACAGTCTTGATTCTGTTTGACCGTGATTTCATCAGCTAAGAATTTTTCTGGGCATAACATTGGGGAGTTGTAATTGGAACTGCCATGAAAGTTTTTTTGCCAACGGTGACAGCTAGCTTAGTTTTGGCGCTGAGTGCAACAGCAGCTAGGGCTGTGGTTTTGTACGATGGTTTATCTAGTCCTTCTCAAACGCCTGCTCAACAAAATTGGTTATATCAAGCCACCGCGATCGCGACTGCTCCGATCGCAACTGCAACAAGCAGCGGTACAGTCTTAGATACAGGTAATAGCTCTAACTATGCAGGTTATTTCAACGGAACTCCAGTCATTCTCGATCGCTCTAACGGCTACACAGTCAGCTTCAAATTAAGGGTTAATTCTGAGTCTCACGGGACAAACAACAATCGAGCGGGCTTTAGCGTGATTGTGATTAGTAAACAAGGAGCAGGTGAGGCTCAACCTTATGGTGTTGAACTTGGATTTTGGCTTAATAACATTTGGGCGCAGAGTTCCACTTTTACAAAAGCTGAAACCGCTACCTATAACACGCAATCGCTAGCTCATACTTACCATCTCAAAGTCAGTGGCAATCAATACAAACTGTTTGTAGACAATGCGACGACCCCTATTTTGCAAGGGCCAATGCGCCAATACACAGGCTATACGCCACCAGCAGGGTATCCCAACCCTTACAAGACCCCCAATCTGATTTTCTGGGGCGACAATACGACATCTGCGAAGGCAAAAGTGACTTTGATGAGGGTAGAGGCGAACTAACTCTGCTGAGAATGATGGTTTAAAGCGTTGAGGGCTGGCTAAAACAGCCCTTAGAGCCTGGTTTGGTTTCTTGCTATAATAGCGGGGTTATCTGGGGAATTAGCTCAGTTGGTAGAGTGCTGCGATCGCACCGCAGAGGTCAGGGGTTCGACTCCCCTATTCTCCATATGTCCTTTAAAGAATTATTTGTCACATTTAAAGAATTAATGTCTAATTTTACGAGTTTTGGGGGTTTCAGGCTCTAGGAGACAATTAACCCCCTCAAAATTCCTGTTTAAAGAATTAATGTCCAATTTTTGAGGATAACCTATGCTCAGGCAATCCAACCTGGAGCTTAATACCCAATGAGGTGCGATCGTAGCACTCCTTTCAACCCATCTGGATTTTGAAACACGATATTTGTTCTCAAAACGCTCAAACCCCTAACTTGTCTGTGTTTTATACAAATTGTGAAATGACAATTATAATTGGCAATTCCGCTTCGCTTCATTGCCGCGCTATCCTTCCCCACCCTAAAGAGGGATGGGGACTGTCGCGCTATTGTTCAATTGAGTTGAGAGCACCTTGTATAGTTCAACAACGTTGCATGAATAGAACACTACTGAGACACAATTAGCAATAAGTACTATTCATTCATATTTTTGAGTGTGGCGACAGCGGAGGGAGATGTGCGGCTGAGATAACGGAATATCCAGTACTTGAAGACGGTGTCAAGAATCACCGGGAAGGTTGCAATGAACAAGAAGATGCCATTCCGGCTCACAGCAATTCCCAAATGGTTCGCTATTTCTTCCAGCAAAACTTCCCAGCCGTGGGTCGAGTGATAGCCAACGAAGATATCCGTTAGCAAGATAATGATGAATGCTTTGGCACTGTCGCTTAGTCCATAAACGATATCATCTATGAATGACTTCAAAACAGCAATTTGCTTTGGACTGATCACAAGTAGCCAGCAAAAGGCAAATAAGCCGAGTAGATCAGCAAAGACATTACCAATCGCATGGCTACCGCGATCGCGGTAGTGCTCTGCAATTTCAACCGCTTTTGCATGGACTTGGGTTTCGATCGCCTCGGTTGAGAGTTGCGGGGCTGTAGCCAGTAAATTTTGAAAGCGCAGTTCTTTTTCAAAGGCTTCTAACTCCTGCAAGGCTTCCTCTTTCATTTCAACGTTCAAGAATGCCTGAGCGGAGTTTTCCCTATGAAACCGCTCCACGATTGGTTCAATCAGAAAGTTTTTCGATAACTGTTGAGTCAATATCGGCACCAGAATCAGCAGGGCAAGAAATTTGAGTGCGACTCTAGTTTTTGTGCTGGAGTGGCGAAAGTTGGTGAGGAGCTCTTTTTCAGAATTAGGGTTTAATTCTGTTGTGATGCGATTGACGGTTCTACCAATGGAGCGTGGTAAGACACTCTTTCTCTTCGAGGACTCATGGGCAGGAGGTGCCCCTTCAAACATATCTAAATCTGCCTGTAGTCTCTCTGGTGGAACGGTCGTCAAGCGGGTGTTTTTAGCCATCGTTAGCTTTGCCTCATATTTGGCAAGCAGTTGATCGATCACTGCCAGTTTTTCCAGCAGTGCGTAATCTGTCCTGCCCAGCATGGCTCGACTCAGCTTGAATTCTGCAACTCGCAGTTTAGCGGTGTTGAGGTAACGATCGAGGTCAGTTCGCAAACACGCCATCACATTGGTAGGATGACGGGTTAAAGTCAGATCAATGTCATTGCCATCAAAGTATTGACGCTCGATCGCCTGAATGTTCAGTACTGCTTGATAGGCTTGCTCCAAAGCCCGTTCTGGTGTTTTAGTGAACCACTGGTAAGCAGTTTGTACTGGGTCCCACAAGGTCTTGTGAGAAGCATCAAAGGCTCTGGTTGGTAGACCGACTTTCATAGTCAAACTTCCGGCAACGATTGAGAGATTTTTGGAACGGGGGTAAGTTTATGTAATGAAGGGAAGGTCGTTACAGTTGGGATAGACGGGAGGTCAAGAGGCGGTTCATCCATCCTTCCAGGTAGGCACGGACTGCTTGCTGCTCGTTCGGATCAGAGGTACAGAGGGAATGGGGAGCTAGCCCTTGAATGGCGGCATTGGTCACGCAGAACATAGATTTTTGGAAGCTCTGGCAAATTTGGACCCGCAGGTTGTCTTCGCCTCTGGGCGATCGCTGATAGATCTTATGCAGGTAATTTGGCAAGAAATGACGCATATCTTGCATGAGTAGTGTGGGTGGAATGCCTGCGGCTCCGGTCATGAGTGGATCAGCAAACAATGCGCCGTAAGCAAATTCAGCGGGGTTGGGAGAAATCTGGTGTGCCTGAGCGTTGTAGGAGACCGTGCCAAAAAAGGGCGTTCCCTTGAGAAAAACGGCTTCGACATAGGGAACCGCCACGTCCATCAAAAACGTGATTCCGGCGGAGAGGGGAATGATGTCGTAAGACTGGTTGCGAATTCTGACGGTGTAAGTGATGGGGGTTGCAGCAGCATCAACCAAACCCTGGCAAATGTGGTTAACGACGTGACGAACGGATGGAATCTCGCCGCGATCGTAGCCAGCCGACAATTCCATAAACAGATCGCTCATGATGCGCCAGAACTGACCCAGGGCACTGTAGTAGCACAGTTGCCGAATCTGTTCTGGGAAAAAGGCTGGAAAGAGGCGATGAAATCCTTGGAGGAGGGGATTGTTGTGCAGTTTAGTGGTGATCGCCTGTTGAGCTAGGGCGGCGAGTTCCGGGGAATCCAGGTAAGCATCAAAGCTGTTGCTACCATGCCACAACATTGCCTTCATGCAGTATTCAGCATATTCAAAGTTGATGCGATCGTGCTGTGCATATTGCAGTATCTTTTTGAGCGTGATTTCCCCATTGAAATATTTGAAGAAGGGAAACGGCTCTAGAAAAGCATTTTCAGCAATGTAAATCAAATTTTTGCAGTAGGCATCCAGGACAATCCCGTAGCTGTGCAGAACTCCCACAACTTCCTGAACATGCTGGGTCGAGTTGGGAAGCAGGGTATGACCCGATTCGAGTTGATGAATGTAGTGACTGAGGGGATGACTGGATGACTTCAATGACACGCTGGTTGTAACCATGACAATGCCTCCTAAAGGTTTTGATGGATTTAACGGAATTGCTAAGGATTGCTAAGTGGTTGCTTACAGCGGTGGAGCAGTGCTGGGCTGAGAGATGACCAAGGATGCGTCTGTGATTCTTGTCGTGGGTTCCAAGGCTGCGCTCGCGGCTTCACTCAGACCAATCAACCAACTTGGTTGAATCCCCAACAGAATGATGATTGCCGCTAGAACAGCTGCTGGGAGGCGTTCTGACCAACTAACGCGAGGTAGATCTATCACTGCTGATGACAGGCGACCAAAAAAGGCACGGTTGAGTAACACCAGGAAGTAAACTGCCGTCAAGCCTGTACCGACCATGCAAAGCAGCGTTTGTGCTGGAAACACCGCAAAACTACCCCGGAAGATCAAAAACTCAGCGACAAATCCTGCCATACCAGGAATTCCAGCACTTGCCATCACCGCTAACACCATCAAGCTCCCCACCACTGGCAGTCCGCGTTCGGGATTGAGCAGTCCTTTGAGCGTATCCAAACTGCGCGTCCCCGTTTTGACGTAGACCACGCCCACCAGCAGAAACAGTAAGCCAGAGATGAGACCGTGACTCACCATTTGCACAACGGCTCCCAGCAAGCTCAGTGGTGTTGCCGCCGCTGCTGCCAGCAGAATAAAGCCCATGTGTCCAACTGAGCTGTAGGCAACCATCTTCTTCATGTCGGTTTGAGCGATCGCCGCGAGTATCCCAAACAACACACTCACTACCGCCCAGGCTGCTAACCAAGGAGCCAAAGTTGTCCAGGCTGCAGGAAATAACCCTACCCCAAAGCGCAGCAATCCGTAGGTGCCCAACTTCAACAGAACTCCTGCCAATAAGACGGAAACGGGGGTTGAAGCCTCGACATGAGCATCAGGTAGCCAGGTGTGAAACGGAACTAGCGGCACCTTGATGGCAAACCCTAGCAGAATCGGCAGTAGCAAAAGCATTTGAGTTTCGAGTGGAAGCATGGCAGCCAGTGTTGGGTCGTAGGCAAAGGTAGATGCCCCTGTGAAACCGACGACTCCTAGGAAGCTAACCAGTAAGCACATGCCCGAAAGGGATGTAAAAATCAGGAACTTAGTCGCTGCATACTCCCGTCGCGCACCGCCCCAAATGTTAATCAGCAGGTACAGGGGAAGCAGTTCCAGTTCATAGAACAGGAAAAACAGCAGCAAATCGTGAGCCAAGAACGCTCCTGCCACCGCTGCATTCAACAGCAACATTAGCGCGTAATACAATCGGGGACGATGAATATCTTTAGTGGTGCTGTAGATGGCAATTCCGGTCAGCAATCCATTCAGCACCAAGAGAGACGACGATAACCCATCAATCCCCAGATGGTACGTCAAACCCAGCGTATCCAGCCAGGAAAGATGTTCCTCAAACTGCAACGTAGAACTCAACAGATCAAACTGACTTGCTAAGGCGATCGTCCAAACAAACATTAATGTTGCGATCGCCAAAGTACCCCAGCGAGCCGAACGAGGCGTGATTCCAGGACAAAACCCAATGATAACTGCACCTAATAAAGGTATCCCAATCAAAGCACTCAGCATGATCATTCTCCTTATTTAAGCTTCAGCTTCTCGATTCACTCAGCTATCTTTCGTAAACCCATGTTTCAGGACTCACTGTTCACTCTCAACATCAGCTTCTAGAAGAGAAAGCTAATGACAGTGGATAAACTAAAACCCTGCAAAAACTCCCAACTCACCATCACAACCAGCACACCTAAACTCACCAAGATAGTAAATACATAGGATTGAGAAGCGCCAGACGTGACATACTTAAGACTCTGACCGCTAAAGATGGCAGCAAATCCAATTAAATTTGCAACGCCATCAAAGATGTAGCGATCGCACCAGACAGAGAACTTCGAGATCTGCGCCACTGCAAAGACCACCGTTGAGTGATATAAACGATCGGCATAGAAGTCATAGGCCAGCATGTTGTGGAAGAAGCCTGGAATCTTAGACACCGGGCTCAACCAGATTCGCTTGAACGGGAACATGGCACCGACCCCAAAACCCAGTAAGCCAGACGCTACAAGCAGCATTTCTGCCACGGGATTCAAGCTGAAGATAGGAGGCAGCAACATTAACTTTCGCAGCATCAAGGGAACTGAGATGTCCGTCACGTTCAGAGCCACCATTGGTAGAGCCATCATCCAACCTACTTCTGGGGCTCGACGGGCTTTCACCTGCGGTTGCCCCAAGAACACCAGACGAAAGACTCGCATCATATTAAACGCTGTCAAGCCATTCACCAATAGCAACACACTGATGAGCCAAGGAGCATCTGCCCAGAAGCGATCGACCCCCTGTTGCATTGCCCAAAAGCCACCCAACGGAAACAGTCCGACTAAGCCAACCGCACCCACCAGAAATGCACTCGCGGTAATTGGCATGGTTTTGCCCAATCCGCCCATCTCGGTCAAATCCTGGCTATTCGTGTTGGCAATCACGCAGCCGATACTCATAAACAGAAGGGCTTTGGCGATCGCATGGGCCAGAATCAGCATCAGGGCAAACTCGATTTGCTGTATGCCCACCGCGACAAATACCAATCCCAGGTAGGCGCTCGTGGAGTGAGAAAGGGCACGCTTAATGTCAATTTGCGCGATCGCCACCAGAGAAGAGCCGATCGCAGTTACGGAGCCGATCGCAATCAACGTTGCCATCACAATCGGCGACAGGGCTAAAATGGGCTGCATCTTAATCAGCAGGTAGGCACCGCAGGAAACCACCAGCGAATTTCGCAACACTGAGGCAGGACTGGGTGCTTCCATCGCTTCATCTAACCACAAATGCAGCGGAAACTGGGCACACTTACCAACTGGACCCGCTATCAGAGCCAATCCCAGCAGTGTTGCGGTGACAGGTGATAAATGAGCCGTTTCTGCCCAGGTATACAGGTCAGAAAAATTGGTGCTGCCAGCCAGAGTAGAAAGCGCAACAACGCCCATTAGCAGCAGCACATCACCCACTCGCTTAGTCAGGAAGGCATCGCGCGCGGCTGTGATCACTAAAGGCTGGGCATACCAGAAGCCCACCAGCAAATAGGTGGAGACGGTTAACAACTCTAGCAGGCAGTAGCTGAGCAACAGTGAATCACTCAGGGTTAACCCACTCATGGCTGCCTCAAAAAATCCCATTAGGGCAAAGAAACGGGCCAATGCCCAGTCTTTCTCCATGTAGCCCAGGGCAAACAGTTGTACCAGGAGGCTCAGTCCTGTCACCAACTCCATCGCCCCAACAGTAACCGCAGAAATTTCCAGGGCAAAAGTCAAATCGAGGTCTGCCGCATGGAACCAATGAATTATCAGCTGTTGAGCCGGATGGTTCGAAACTGCGTTGAAGACAAATAGCCCATGCACATAGGCGCTAAAGGTCATGAGTAGATTGAAATACGCTGCTGGACGAGGGCCTGTGCGTTGAATGATTCCTAAAGACCAGGGAAGGGTGAGAACTGCACCTAGCAAGCCATAGAACGGAATCAGCCAGATGGTTTGAATGAGGAATTCAGTGATTGACATCTCTCTCAACTGCTAATAGGTAAAAACTTACAAACCAACCCGTTCGGGAATGGAGGGAACTAAAACTCTTCTGCAAAGGGACCTGATGCAGGAAAGCTCACTGGATTCGTTCGCGTAGCAAACGGTCTGCGGTAGCGATCCGTTAAACCTTCCCATTCCACGGTGATGGTGCTGCCTCTTCCTTCCTGCTGGCTTGCCCAGTTAGACAGCAAGTCGAAACAAGTGTGATCGACATAAGCCAGCTTTTCCAGATGAACGTACAACTGTGTCTTAGGAGGAATCCTTTCTAGAGCAGAGGCTAACTCAGGCAAGCGGACAAACGTTGCAGCACCTTCTAAGTGAATGTCAATCCGTTGAGTACGCTCATCATGCTCTACCCGAATCTTCAAGTTAGACACTTTGGAAATCACGAAGACTGCGGTTAAGACAATGCCAATTAGAATTCCTGTTAACAGCTCCGTGATCACGATGGTAATAAAGGTGGCGAAGAAGATGATCAGCGGAATTCGCCCATATCGTTTGAGGTGACGAATATGTTCTACTTCAATTAGCCGGTAGCCTGTGACAACTAGAATTGCAGCCAGACTTGCGGTTGGCACCATCCTGAGCAAGTTAGGAGCAGCCACTACCAATACAATTAACCACACTCCGTGCAGAATGGCTGAAACTCTGGTTTTTGCACCCGCCTCCACGTTGACCGAGCTACGCACAATCACCCCTGTCATTGGCACGGTACCCAGTGCTCCGCAAATCAGGTTACCAATTCCCTGGGCACTTAACTCTTGATCAAAATTCGCTCTGGGACCCTGGTGCATGCGATCGACTGCGACGGCTGAGAGCAAACTTTCGGCACTGGCAATGAATGCAATTGTGATTGCCTGGAGCAACATGGGAGCTCGAATCACATTAAAAAAACTGCTCAGTTGCGGTAGTCGAATTGTTTCTAGCAAATTCGCAGGGACATCTACATAACTGATCTGTAGCTTTAATATGCTTGCAATTAATGTCGCTAGAACCACTGCAACTAATGCACCGGGTACCAGCCTTAATTTTTCAGGCTTAAACTTATCCCATGCCACCAGCGTCACAATTGATAAAAAGCCGATTGCTGCTGCTAGATGATGATTAGCGTCACTAACCGAGACGAAAGCTTTATAGAAGGCTTCAGGGATAGAGAGCAAGTTGTCAATGCCATGAATACGGGGCTTGTCATCGATCATGACGTGGAGCTGAGATGCGAGAATCAGCACCCCAATACCCGACAACATGCCGTAGATCACTGCAGGAGACATGGCCCGAAATAGTTGCCCCAGCTTAAACCGACCTGCTAGCAGTTGAATTAAGCCTGCTAACATCAGCACCGGACCCACCATCTCGATGCCGTGGTCGCGCACGAGTTCTGCTACGACAACCGCCAATCCAGCCGCTGGTCCACTGACTTGAAAGGGCGAACCCGAAATACTGCCAACAACAATGCCACCCACCATACCTGTCACCAAACCCAGAGCAGGCGGCACGCCAGAGGCAAGCGCGATACCCATACACAGCGGCAAAGCAACGAGGAACACTACAAACGAAGCAAGTAAATCCTTAGTCAATAGTTGCGGATCTAAGAGACTTTTAAGCTTTCTCACGAGTTTCCTCCAACCACAATGACTTTTAGAGTGTCATTGCTTGAAATAAAGACGATCACACGGTGGGGCTGACGCACTTAAATCTCGCTCTCCTCCGCTTCTTAAAGAAGGGAGCGCATTAAGACTCCTCAAAGGAAATGGAAGATTTAACTGCGTAAGTCCTGAGCGCGTTAACTTCTATTAACCAATAGAGTCTCAACGCTTAATGAATCTTCAATGAACGTTTTATGAGAAAGCTTTCATGAAAGGGTAGCTGCGAACTAATCCGCTTGGTGAGTCGATCAAGTAATTGTATTCGCCTCCCTTTCTTGTATGCCCAAACGGTTTTAAGCCCTCAATTCTAAAACTTTGAGAAGTTACGTGCTTTGCACACGCAACCGAACAGTTTCTCTAGAATCAGGGGCTAGGGAGGTTAATCGAGAAATATTAAGCTATATAACGCTCGACCAACTGTGTTTGGACTCGTGTCAGCAGTGCCTTGAACCGCAGTGGCTTTGTGATGTAGTCACTTGCGCCAATTTTTAGCGCCATTGCCTTTTGATTTTCATCGTCCTGAGCCGTGATGATAATAATCGGACGCGAATCTCCCTGAGCACGTAGCTGCTTAAGTACAGTCCAGCCATCGATCACTGGCAAATCTAAATCAAGCAACAGCAGATCAAAGGGTTGTTTTTGAGTGAGTTTGATCGCCTCTTGCCCATCGCGGGCGATCGCAACTGTAAATCCATATTTGCGGAATCCTTTCTCTAAAAATGCGGCAATGCGAGATTCATCCTCAGCAATTAAAATCTGCTTCATGGGTTGCTATCAAGAGGCTAGAGCCAACAGGAACACATAAAAAATGTGTTTTGCGTCACTTCTTACAGTTTGTCACGAGATTCGAGAAAACTGAATGAAAAAGCTCTCATGTCTGCAATCGGTAACCCATACCTCTGACGGTTTCGATCAGGTCACCACCAAGCTTCTTACGTAGATACCCCACATACACATCCACAATGTTTGAACCAGGGTCATAGTCGTAACCCCAAACGTGGTTGAGCAACTGCTCCCGGCTCATCACCTGTCCTGAATAGCGTAGAAACGTTTCTGCCAGGATGAACTCTCGGGCTGACAGTTCAATCGGGCGATCGCCCACCTGTACCTCACGAGTTCGCAGATTAAGCGTCACTGGACCACTTGTCAGCACCATATCTTCCTTGCTAGAAGACACTTGGCGATTTCGCAGTTGCACCCGCACCCGCGCCAACAATTCTTCAAACCGGAACGGCTTGGTTACATAATCATCTGCGCCGCCTTCTAAACCTGCTACTTTGGCGTGAATGTCGTCACGGGCAGTCAAAACAATAATGGGCAATCGTTCCCCCTGCCCCCTCAGAATCTCTAGCACAGTCAAACCATCCTGGTCAGGTAGTCCTAAATCCAAAATCAGCAGATCAAATTCACCGTTCTGGGTCAGCAGTATTGCCTCATGGGCATTGGTCACTACGGTTGTGATTAATCCATTGGCTTTGAGTCCCTTTTCTATAAAGGCAGCAATCCGAGATTCGTCTTCAGCAATTAGAAGGCGACTCATCTTAGATGTCCTCTTAAGCAGGTTTCAGTGGAATGATAATTGTAAAAGTAGACCCCATCCCAAGTTGGCTATTTAGCTCTACCCGACCGTTATGTGCTTCCGCGATCGCCTGCACGATTGCTAACCCTAAACCTGTCCCCTCTATAGAACGGCTGTTCATACCACGAGCAAATCGCTGAAAAATTCGCTTTTGGTCTTCTGGTGCAATTCCCTTGCCAGTATCACTTATCCAAAACCGGATCAAGTTCCCCCTTAAGCTAGATCCAAGTGCGATTGTACCTGTGCTCTCTGTGTATTGCGTTGCGTTTTGTGCCAAATTTGTCAAAGCTTGAGTCAACCGGTGTCGATCAATCACAATCTGCCCTTTGCCCAAGGCATCCAGTTGCCAGTTGCAATCGCCCAGTGCCGTAATTTTGGTAAATAGTTCCTCGGTCAATGAACTCAAGTCCACGGTTTCAAATTGCAAAAAATCGGGTCGTTCTGCCTTTGCCAGCACAACTAAATCATTGACCAAACGACTCATACGATCGAGTTCGTCTAGTACCAATTCCAGGGTTGCCTGTTGTTCTTCGGGATCATCTCCCATCAGCTCCAAATGCCCGCGCACGATGGTGATAGGAGTTCGCAGTTCATGTCCTGCATCATTGAGGAAATTACGCTGGCTGTCAAAAGCTGCCTGCAACCGATCCATCATCTCATTGAAGGTGAGAGCTACCCTGTCTAATTCCCCGCTTCCCTGGACAGGTAGTCGCTGCGTCAGGTCAGACTCACTCACCGAACGGGCTGCTTTAGACAATAACTGTAGCGGTGCTAGCACCCGCCCTGCCGCAATCCAAGCAAGCAGTGATGCAAAACCCAATACTCCGATCATCACCTCTGTAACCACAATTACAGCATTATTAATCTCCTTGTGCTCAGTTGCTGTGGAGTAAGCTACCACAAGCACCCCCCGGTTGCTCCCCTTCACTAGCGGTTCAGCAATGTAAACCAGCGAGTCATTGGGAGATATCGTCAGTTGTCCCTGCTGAGAATGGGTTGACAGGGCTAGCTGACTCATCAGGGCTGAATTCTTATGCAGCTCTCCTGGAATGGCGCTAGGGCTAGAACGGTAGAACTGACCATTGAATAGGGTAATGAGAAACTGTCCATCATCTGGCACGGTGCGATCAAGAAACACGTTAAAAATAGATTCGATGTCATTTCCAAACGGTTTTTCTGTAGATGGATTTTGTTCGGTTGTCAATTGCCGAAACTCCTCAATTTCCCGGGTTAGTGATTGCTGAAACTCTTGGTCTAAACGATCAGAAAGCTTCTCCCGAATAGCCACGACAGTAACAATCGCGGAGCAAGTCATTAGCCCCAAATACCAAATTAATATTTGCGTTCGGGCTTCCCCCAACACACCCCATCGGCGAAGAAATCGATTGAGTTTTCTAAGATACAAAGCCCTTGTTCTCCTGCTTGGCTGACAAAAGTCTAAGGGATTGAAACGAAAGGTAAGAAGGAAGAGGAGCTTGGTTTAAGCTGATCAGTTACCACACCCATTAGCAAAACCCATGGCTCCTACTTCCCGTCTCTATGATGCGTTGCATGATTATTTGAGTCAATGTCAAGGTACAAGGTTTCATCAGTCCGACTGCAACCCGGACAAGCCTACTTCACTCCCGCTGTGTCTCTGGGTAAAAGGAAGCCCGATGCCAATGTTTATCTGGCCTTTGCTCATGACCAACCCAGTGACGAGGATTGGGTGATTGTCAGTGACGAACTTACCAATTTACAAACCTTTGCCCAATACCGATTCCGGTTCCAAGTGAAAGAATCTTTCTTGGACCTCAAATCTAATGGCTTTAGCCTCGAAGCATCACGCTTAAGAGACAAATTTGCGCTGACTCAACTCTGTGGCGTGATTGCGCTGACGATGCTGTTTTTGGTGCTGCAAGGGACTCAAGTAGTGGCATTGGGCCAGCGTCGTTTAGTCGATACTCATTGGCGTCGGGGCATGAGTTATCTCAAATTAGGTTGGAACTGGATTCGTCTAGCCCTGACTTAACAATGGAAACTTTCTCTTTTTCAGTTTCTATCGAGTGCCCCCGACCCTCAACCTGCGCTCGCTGCTCAACGACAACACGATCAGTTTTTTAATCGTGAATTTATTGTCCTGAAACGCTTTCCAGCTTTTTAGTTTTGTCAGTCAAGCAGCCAAAATCGGATTAGTTGGAAACGCACAATGTAACCAATTCGCCGTAACTCTGGATCCAATAGTCCCTTTACCGATTAACCAAAATCGGATTAGTTGGAAACAAAAGTAAATCGTACTGGGGCATCAGCATCGGGAAGCTTTACCGATAAACCAAAATCGGATTAGTTGGAAACATGGTAGCCCGCTGATCGTTGGCTAGCCCCGACTTCATGGAGCGGATGGCTTTACCGGTAAACCAAAATCGGATTAGTTGAAAACCCGAACGGGACAATGACAATGCCTACGCCAGTCTCAGCGCCTCACTAATGAGTTGAAATGGACTAATTGAAACCATACAAGAGGGCGGAAGCGAAACATTCTCCGTCCTCTCTTTGTCTTTGCCACCATTAAAATAGAAAGCGATCGCCCCATGTCCCTGTTCTTAAAACTACAGCAGGCTGAATATGACGCTGGCAAAACCCTCCATTGAGCAGACCGATCCCCCGCGATCGCCCAAAGAAGTACTGCCCACCATGTATGATTTGCCTAGCGAAAATCTAGAGGAACCTGGCTTGCCCGATGAATATCACTACCTCCAGCCCCAACTACTGAGTGCTACCTTTCGCTTGGCAGACTATGCTGCCGACCAAGTCTTTACTGCTGGCGATCTCAACCTGTATTACGACGTTCACCACCCCAACTGGTACAAGCGTCCCGACTGGTTCGCTGCGGTCGGCGTGCCTCGTCTTTACGAAAACCGAGACCTGCGTTTAAGCTACGTCATCTGGCAAGAAGGCATCAGTCCCAGCATTGTAGTCGAGCTACTCTCCCCAGGCACCGAAGCCGAAGACCTCGGTCAGCGCGATCGCAGCAGCGGCCAACCTCCCACCAAATGGGAAGTCTACGAGCAAATTCTCCGCATTCCTTATTACATCCTCTTCAACCGCTACACCAACCTGCTCCGCTGTTTTACCCTAGTTGCAGGCCAATATCAGGAAGTAGAACTCACAGAACCAAAGCTGTGGATGCCAACTCTGAATATCGGCATAGGAATATGGCATGGGGAATACAGCGGCATTCAACGCCAGTGGCTCCGTTGGTACGATGCCCAGAACCGTTGGATTCCTACGGATGCCGAACGAGCCGACAGACTAGCAGCCCGATTGCAGGCAATGGGACTAGACCCAAACGAATTAGATTAGTTAAAAACTACTGAAAAGGGTTTTTGTAACGTGATAGATCAACCCTAATTCAGAGTTAAGCGATCGCCCGTGTACTTCGGGAACGAGCGAGCACCTCTTTCCAATTAAGTGATGAGTCTTGATAAAATTTAGCCTCAAGCACCACTGAGGGTTAAATCACGACAGCTAATCTGTCACATCCTTAGTTTAAGCCCTTGAGGAGATACGACAGGTAATTTGTCATTAATCTGGATTGTGACACGCAATTTGTCTCCAGTTCAGGTAATTTGCAGTAAGCTTTTAGACCCAGAGCGATCGCTGGAATACTTATCCAGTAGTCACTCTGGGCTGACGACACTAATTAGTCACGACGACATTTAATTAGTTCCTGTACATCTGTGTCATCCGCTGATAACGCCAAAAGGTCACAAAGCCACTAAAAGAGCTGTGTAACCCATAGCACCGAAGGCGAAGGCTCCAAAGCGGCTATCTCTCTCGTCTGGTAGTTCTTCCTTCAAAACATTCAGCACAATGCCACCCGCTAAAAAGGCAAACAGGATTGCGATCGCCGCCTGAGGAATTTGAGTGCCACTGCCTATAGCCCAGCCAGCCATCACAGCAGCGGACAAGATCCAGCGGCCTATTTGGTCATAGGGCTTCTTGTGGTGCTCTCTAAGGCCGTAGTCATTGACCAAAAAATGTAAGCCCATCGCTACTGCGAAAAGTAGCAAACTCATAACTCCGGATTCTTCTCGATGCAGTAGAAGATAGCCGATTAGGGCGTTGTAAGGTGCAAATGACACCATGTGCAGCCAAAAGACTTCTACTTCAGTTACATCTCCTTGGCCTGCTGCCTGGTTACGCTGTCGAGAAACTTTTGCAGCTCGCTCTAATCCATAAAAGGCCACTAAGCCAGCCAATGACAGCAAATAGACGTGATGGTCTAGAAATGTCCATCCTTCTCCCCAGCTTTGGTGTAGAGTCTCTTGAGCAACACTCAAATCCGGTAGGATATGGACAAAAACATAGGCAACTGACACGCCACTGCCAAACGATAACCAGCGGCTACGAGGGGCAACTTTTAGAAAACGTAACCTACTAGAGAATACATGCACTATAACTAGAGCGACAGCTGACAGACCTGAGAGAAAGACGACATTCAAGGGTGTAGATACCGCAACTTCTGCCAAAGTCATGAACCGATCGATTCCTCATGCTACGTCAATTAGCAGAATATGGGCCATAACTACTTCTCTAACTGGCTGCATGTACGCTTCGTCTACCAGACTAGAAGTTAGGGCGAGCTGGCTGCCTCCGACTCAGGATGTAATTTTGTATATGTATATATACGTATTTCTAAGATGGTGAGACCTGTAAAATTTAATAGCGCATACTGGGGATCACCCACAAATCCACAGCTTCCCCTACTAACAAGCCCAGGCCAGCCATCAAGACTGAGCAAAAGAACACGTCTATTTGCTTAAAACCAGTGGCCCTCATTTCTAATTCTGCATATAGCAGCGAAACCAGCGGCAGCAGCGTTAGGTTCAATAATATGGGTTTCGTCAATACCAGAGTGACGGCAACGCTAAACAGCATACTAAGGCCGACTACAATTAGCAATTTTTGAGTCGCAAACCAAACCAGTGATTCCAGAATTGGATGGCTTTTCCAAGCGGTTACTAAGGTGACCGCAATGACAAAAGTGCCGACTAGCCAAAAGATGTGGTGAGCCGATAAATGCCACCCTAACACCGTGTAGGCTAAAACGAGCAGAACGAGGGCGAACCAAGGTTTTCGAGTCAGCAGTTCAGTGTTCATAAAAAATGGAATTCTGCTACACCAATGCCAAATAAACATGGAGCTAGGATGCTCCTTCCACTATAACTAGCCACTGACTCATGGGGCTGATAGCCATATCACATTTTTATTAAGAAGTTGGTGCTTCAGATTTGGGTCGCCTTAGGGCTGAGCAGGCGATCGCCTGGGTTCGTCACGGGTCACTTCTTTGACCTCGCTCACCGTAAAAATTAATGTGAAAGGTTGTCCCATTTCCCGCTCGACAAAGGCCTCTAAGAGGCGGACTTGCTTTGCGGTCACTGGGCCTGACGATCGCACTGTTACCCGTACCTGCGGGGGCTTCGTTAACCAGTTGGTGTTGATGCTTAACAATTCTAATCGTTGAAAAGTAATGGTTCGGTTCACTAAGGCTGTGCGAAGGCTACTTTCCAAACGGGATTGTCTGATTAGTTCAGCAAAGCCCACACTTAAGGGCAGCAGCAACGCGGCTGTGAACGCTAGTGCCCAACCTAAAGCTTTGCGAGCTTGGTGGAACGGCATATAGCCCGCTAGGAGAAACGTCAGCATACAAGAGAGCGTGATGCCCAGCAAGTTGGTTAGGTAGAGTAGGGTGGCTCCCCAACTAAGCGACCAGTTTCCTTGGGCTAAGCCTAGGCCGATCACACAAACAGGCGGCATTAAGGCTACAGCGATCGCGGTTCCTGCTAAACTTTCAGAAATTTTGGGTTGCACTTTGGCATAGCCACTAATGCTGCCAGCGGCCACCGCAATTCCTAGATCGATTAGGGTTGGTTCTGAACGGGAGATGATTTCGCTGCCATAGCTGGGTAGTCCTACCATCATGGCTAAAACCCAGGCTAGGCTAGCCGCTAATAAAGTGCCTACGCTGACGGCAAGCAATCCTTCCTGAAAGAGATGAATATCCCCTTTCAAAGCCCCAAAAGCCAGCCCTCGGATGGGTAACATCAAGGGAGCAATAATCATCGCGCCGATAATTACAGCGGTGCTGTTGGCTAGCAATCCTAAAGTGGCGATCGCGCAAGAGCCAATAATTAGGATTAAGTAGGAGATCCCCAGCTTAGATTCTTCCAGCAGCTCTGTTTGTAGCCGCTCCAGTTGCAGCGATTCAGTTCTTCGAGCTTTAAAGTGGTTCAGGCGATCGCGAATCCCTTTAAACATTACTGACAACATTACTGATAACCCGCTGCTTGTAAAGAGAACAAATGAGCATAGCGCCCGCCTGTTTGTAGCAAGTCTTCATGGCTACCTTGCTCAATCAGTTCCCCAGCCGATAGCACTACAATCCAATCAGCCATTCGCACGGTCGAGAAGCGATGAGAGATCAAAATTGCCATTTGGTGCTCAGTCACGGTTCGAAAGTGATTGAAGATTTGCACCTCCGCTTCTGCATCCATCGCTGAAGTAGGCTCATCTAAAACCAGAATATCGGCCCCTGTCCGCATAAAAGCGCGAGACAAAGCAATCTTCTGCCACTGTCCACCCGACAACTCTCGCCCCCCTTTAAACCACCTACCTAACTGAGTTTGAAATCCCTCTGCCATTTCCTGAATAAAGGGCAAAGCCATACTCTTGTCGGCGGCAACTTCCCAGCGCGGTGAGTCAGTGATATGTTCCACATCTCCCACGCCCACATTCTCTCCGACAGTAAATTGGTAGCGGACAAAGTTCTGAAAGATCACGCCAATGCGACGTTGGAGCACTTCCGTGTCCCAAGCTTCCAAATCTAGACCATCGAGAAAAATACGGCCTGAGCTAGGGCTGTAGAGGCGGGTGAGTAGCTTGATTAGTGTGGTTTTGCCAGAACCATTTTCACCTACGATCGCCATCTTTTCTCCGGGCCTAAGATGGAAAGAAACATTGTTTAAAGCAGGTTGGGTATTGCCGGGATAAGTAAAAGAGACATTTTCAAAACGAATTCCATCTCCAGGGACTGGCCCCCGCTTAGCAGTTCCGGCAGGCTGAGGAATCTCTTGTTCTAAAAATTCATACAAATTAGAAAGATAAAGAGAGTCCTCAAACATACCACCGATGGAACTTAGCGCCGAGGAAAAGGTGGTCTGACCTTGGCGAAACACCACCAAATACATGGTCAAGTCACCCAAAGAGATTCGCCCCGCGATCGCCTCAAGCACAATCCAGGTATAAGCTGCGTAAAAAGCCGCTGTGCTGAGTAATCCCAGCAAGTAACCCCACAGTCCGCGCCGAATGGTTAAGCTGCGGTCTTCATCATAAAGGCGATGGAAGATCTCTTGATAGCGAGTCAAGAGCAACGGCCCCAACTGAAACAGCTTCACCTCCATAGCAAAGTCTTCACGGGCAATCAAAGTTTCCAAATAGGTTTGCTCTCTGGTTTCGGGGGCACGCCAACGAAACAACCGAAAAGCTTGCCCTGCAAAGCGAGTCTCGGCGATAAAGGCAGGCACAGCGGCCAACATCAGCACAAAGACGGCTCCAATGGAGAAGTTCAGCAGCAACCCGCCATAGGTAATCAGTGCTAAGCTATCTTGCACCAGTCCAAAGGTTCGCCCTACCAAACTTAAGGGGCGGCTAGAAGCTTCCCGGCGGGCACGGGTCATTTTGTCGTAAAACTCTGAATCCTCGAAATGCGCCATATCCAAAGTCAGGGCTTTCTTGAGAATCAGCACATTCACTTTCTGCCCCAGCAACACCCGCAGCAATGACTGACAGAGCGTGAGTCCTTGCTTACTACCCGCCAACAAGGCAACCGCGATCGCTTCTAGGCCAAGGTATCCTAGTGCGTCCCAGCGATCGCTGAGCGATTGCGACTGCGAAGCCGCCACTACACTATCAATAATGAGTTTGCCAACATAGGCGATCGCGCCAGGAAGCAACCCCGCAATTAGGGTAAAAAGAGCCAAGGCGATCGTCAAGCGGTGATTGGTTGACCAAACCAACTCCACAGCGCGGCCACCATATTGAAACAAATTCAGCGATTGGGGGAGTTCCTGCAAGCGCCGTTGCAGAGCTGTGTAAAGCCCCGTGTAAAGGTTACGATACTTCATATTCTCCACGATAGCCCGCACTGCTAACCGCTGGCATGATTACCGTTTTGTCTTGCTAGCAAAACTCACATCGCTGCCAATGAAACGCTATTCTGAATCAGGGCCAAGCTCTACCAAGGCCACGATCATGGCATTTTTTCAATCTCTATTTCGACACTCAAATCGCGCTTTAATGCGGTATAGCAACTACTGCTTGATCAGCATCATGTTCGCCAATCTCTGTTTGGCCTTGCAAGCAGGCTCGCCCGGATTAATTACGGGAATCGTCGTTGGTAGCTCTCTCCTTTATTTACCACTGAGCTTAGTGAACCTGTGGTGGCAGTGGCAGCAGTATAAAGTGCGACTTGCCCAGCTTAACGCTGAGTTTCGGACTCAACTCGCCACCTCGTACCCAAAACCCTTAGGTAATCCTCAATGTGTTTACTCAGCGCGATCGCCCCATATTAGATGTGCGGTGCATCCCTATGGACCTTGTGAAGGTTGCTTAGACTTTTCGCCTCGGTCATAAATTCGCTCGTTCTAGACAAATTCCAAAAAAGTAACATTTGAACTTGTTTTGTTTCAGTAGGCAGTGCCATACTCCTAAATACACATAAATCTACCGACTTGCCGTAGATTAAGTAGAGCAAAATTTGGTGGCCCAAGCTGGGGCTAATAGGAGTAATTGGTATGGCGATCGCACCTCAGGCAGACCAAGCACAAAACCAGTTGAACAATCAGAGCTACCGTTTGGTTCGAGATCCGCTGCCACGGATAAACCAGCCCAGCCAACTCAGTTTGGCCATCCTACAACGGCTGTGGTGGCATACCAAGGGATACAGTACCGTTTTAGGCGTGATGCTGTTGGTGGGCAGTAGTTTGGTTTTTCTGAGCTTGCATTGGCTGACTCGACAATTACTGCGAATTGATTTGGCCGAAAGTTCTGTCGAGGATGCAGGTTCGGCTTCTTGAGTGCAATGGCGATCGCGGAATTCACCTTGATTCCGCCCTTAGATTTGATTCTGATCAAAGTCGTTAATTATAAATTTTAATTAAATAAAAGTAGATTCATAAAAATAGGTAGAGCCGAAAAATTGTGAAGATTGGGCAAAAAACGGCCTGAGTAGAATCAGGGATCGACAACATCAAAAAAGTATTACTACAATGAAATCAGCATCCATGAAATATGAGGTGTGATTCTCAAGGATTGTCAAAAGCTTTGCTGATAGTTTGGCCTAGGTAGTGGCGCATCACTCAACCCTACCTTAGTAAAGCTATTTAAGAGGGGCTTGTTTTATCAACCTTACTAACACTACAGCGCCGTATTCTCTAACATCTTGCCTCTCTTTTTGCCGTCTTACTCTCTCTTTGATCTTTTGTAAGTAGCAAAGCTTAGCACTACAGAACTCATATTTCGAGTTAATCCTGTGGCTTAATTGCAGCCAGTAGGATTGGATGCTGCTGAACAATTTAAGCGAGGAAGTTAGGTAACATGCTGAACCTATCCAAGCCTAAAGAGTTTGATTGCCTAGCCAGCTACATCCTAGAAATGGTGACGGCTGTGCAAGTCGATCAACTCAAGCCATTCTTTGACCAGCTTCCACCCGATCCCTATTTAGCGGGTAACTACCGCTTTAGGCGTCTTTCTCATTTCCAAATTGCAGGCGATCGCTTGAATAAACTCCCCCATCGGCATTTATTCCAGTCGAAAACTTACAATCCTTTACTGGGTGATGTGGCCAGAGAATACGCAGAGCTGGATGATGGCTTAATTCAGTTAGAAGACTTTCAAAAAATCATTTGGGAATTTTTTCAGTTCTGTCAACTTTGCACCCCTCATAAAGAAGTTGCCGTCCACCAAATTAGAACCACCGCTACCTCTCAACAAATAGGAAATCCTGCCCCAGAAGGCATTCACCGCGATGGCGTTGATCTAGTCGGCATATTTTCCGTGAATCGTGCCCGCATTGAAGGCGGTGAAACACATCTCTATAAAGATAAACAAAGCAGCCCAGCTTTTACTAAAGTGCTTAACCCCGGTGAGCTTCTAGTATTTAGAGATGATCAATACTTCCATTTCACCTCCTCGGTGAGCGCGATCGCCCCTGAAGACGGAGAGCGGGATGTCTTTGTCTTCACCTGTCCTGGCCTGTTTGTACCGGAATAAACCTTCCACCGAAATAAAGCTTCCACCGAAATAAACCTTATTAATTGGGAGACTTTTATGATTGCCCTTGACCTCAACTGGATTCGCTCTCAGTTTCCAGCCTTGACTCAAGAGATCAACGGTCAACCTGCTATCTTCTGTGACGGCCCTGGTGGTACACAAGTCCCAAAGACAGTGGTAGATGCCATCAGTGACTATCTACTCACCTCCAATGCCAACGCTCATGGTGCTTTTGCTACGAGCCATCGGACAGATACGCTAATTGCCGCCGCTCGGAGTGCTGTGGCTGACTTTCTCAACTGTGGCAGTGATGAAGTTGTGTTTGGGGCTAACATGACGACTCTCACCTACGCCATCAGTCGGGCAATCGGTCGGACACTGCAACCTGGAGATGAGATCATTGTTACCACTCTTGACCACTACGCTAATGTCTGTGCCTGGGAAGCTCTGGTAGAACGGGGCATTGTGGTTCGCACAGTGGATATGCATCCAGAGGATTGCACCCTAAATTGGGATGAATTGACGCGATCGCTAAATGAACGCACCAAATTAGTTGCAGTTGGCTATGCCTCTAATGCGGTCGGCACGATTAACGACATTGCCAGAATCACGCGGCTGGCCCATCAAGTTGGGGCTTGGGTATTTGTAGATGCGGTGCACTATGCCCCCCACGGCGCGATCGATGTGCAAGCCCTTGATTGTGATTTCCTCGTCTGCTCAGCTTACAAATTCTTTGGGCCACACCTGGGAATCCTCTATGCCAAGCGAGAACATCTCGCACAGATCCAACCTTACAAGGTCTTGCCCGCTCCGGATGAGGTGCCGTCTCGTTGGGAAACAGGAACTCAAAACTATGAAGGCATGGCAGGTTTACTCGCTACCTTAGGTTACTTAACGGAGCTGGGACATCGAGTTAATCCATCGGTACAAAACCGTCAAGCGGCGCTAGCTGCTGTGACATCTGCAATTCACACTTATGAAACAGAACTGAGCCAAGCCTTGTTGCAGGGTTTACTAGAGATTCCGGGTGTCACTGTCTACGGCATCACCGACCCAAATCGCTTAGCTGAACGAACTCCTACTTTCGGTATCCGCATCAACGGTTACACACCTTACGAACTCGCAACGCAACTGGGCGATCGCGGCATCTTTACCTGGCATGGTCATTTCTATGCCTTGGGCGTCATAGAACGGCTAGGGCTGGCAGCAAGCGGTGGTTTGCTAAGGATTGGCCTAGTTCATTACAACACGATGGATGAGGTAAATCGTTTGCTACAGACCTTGGAGGAGATGACCGAACTCGTAGGGGCGGGTTTTGTGAACAGATTATCGACTGGACCAGCATTTGAGCTAAACCCGCCCCTACAGCTGTGAAATACTGGCTATGAGAAGCTATGAAGAATGAATAGAACTTTGGTAACTGGGGCGCAGGGGCAATTGGGCAGTGACTTGGTGACAGCTCTGCGTCGGATCTATGGGGTAGAACAGGTTGTAGAGAGTGGGCGATCGCCACCTCATCCTGAAAGCAATTCTCCCTTATATCGATCCAATTGTGCCCCTTATGCTGTATGAGGCCAAGTTAGCCAAGGCTATGGCTCGCGATTTGCTGAACGAAGGCATTTATGTGATTGGTTTTAGTTATCCCGTAGTACCCCAAGGCCAAGCCCGCATTCGGGTTCAACTTTCCGCCGCTCATACTCAAGCACATCTAGATCGCTGCATTGATGCGTTTGCAGGAGTCGGCAAAAAACATGACGTGATTTAGGTAAATCGGTTATGTCATATTCTAGCGATCGCACTTCACCCCAATCTCAAACTATTCACGAACCACCTTTTGTAGAAATTAATGGACTACTTTTCTATAAAGAGGAAGGCAAGACACCTGAGTTTCTAGATGCTTCTTTTAGCACAACATTATTTGATGAAAGGGTGATTGTCGATCACCTAGTCATGTTGTTTTCTAGTGCTTTAGCTCTCAACCAATACAGCGATCGCTTGATCCAGTATGGAGCACAAGCTGTTGAAGGGCCAGGAATATGGCCACAGGATTTTTGTCCGGGTCTAACCTCTTTCCCTGATGACCTAACGATGTATTTTCTCTCAGTTCTGATGCCATCGGGTGGGATTGTTGTTCTAGCTGCCCCTCATACCCCTCATGATCAGCTCGATCGCCTAATCCAGGAAAGGGGTTTGAATACTGTCCATCACGTGGCTCTGCATACCAATGATATAAACTCAGCAGCAGAAATATGTCAGAGAAAAGGCTTTGTACCTTTATCCACAGTGCCTCAAGATGACGGTTGTCTGTGTCAGTGGTCTTTCAAAAATTTAGCAGGACAAATCATAGAACTAATTCACCGTCGATGTACAGACGGAGCAACTTTCTCTTGCCAAAATATCGCGGCATTACGTCTTACGGAAGAGACCTAACCCCCAGCCCCTTCCCTGCGAGGGAAGGGGAGCCAAATTCTTATATCATCGACTTATTTCAGCTTACCCACCGCGATTTGAATTCTTTCTAACGCCTCATGGATGTTTTCTAGAGAATTGGCGTAGGAAAGCCTTAAGTAACCATCTCCATATTGACCAAAGGCAGTTCCTGAAAGCACTGCAACCCCTGCTTCTTCGAGAAGATAATCGGCAAGAGCGTCACAGGCAATAGGCAACTGCTTGACATTAGGGAACACATAAAAAGCCCCTGCGGGTTTGCGGCATTGGATACCCGCGATCGCATTGAGTCCCTCGACAATCACATCTCGTCGTTGTTGAAACTCAGCCATCATTTGCTCCACCGCATCCTGTGGCCCAGTTAGCGCTTCCATTCCCGCAATTTGGGTAAACGAACAGGTGCAAGAATTTGAATTAATCATCAATTGCACCATCTTTTCTGCGATCGCCTGGGGAGCCACACCATATCCTAAGCGCCAACCTGTCATCGCATAGGTTTTAGAGTGGCCATCCAGCAAAATAGTCCGTGCCTGCATCCCTGGCAAACTGAAGATACTCTGATGCTCCTCTTCATAGACCATCCGGGAGTACACTTCATCGGAGAGGATATAGAAATCGTGTTTCTGAGCAAGTTCAGCGATCGCCGCCAAATCTTCTGCCATTAACAGCCCTCCGGTCGGATTTTGGGGAGAATTAATAATTAATAGTTTGGTGCGATCGGAAATAGCATTGATCAGATCTTCAATCCAAAAGCGAAAGTCTACTTCTTCTCGTAACGGCAGGGGGACAGCTTTGGCTCCTACAAAGTTAATCACCGATTCATAAACGGGAAAACCTGGATTGGGGTAAATAACCTCATCTCCTGCGTTTACCAGTGCCAGAATAGTAAAAAATATAATCGGTTTCGCTCCAGGTGTGACCACGATTTCATCTGGGTGAACTTCCACACCTCTAGTCGCTGCGATATACTCAGCAATCACCTCGCGGAACTCCAATAGTCCAGCCGCCGGACCATATCCTGTATATCCCTCGCGCATGGCTCGGCAAGCCGCTTCACAGATATTGTCAGGAGTAGGGAGGTCAGGCTGTCCGATCTCTAGGTGAATCACACTTTTTCCTTGGGCTTCTAGCTTTTTGGCTCTAGCAAGCACTTCAAAAGCGGATTCGGTGCCCAAATGACTCATTCGTTCCGCAAAGATCACCATATTCAACTCACTTTATAGAAAAAATTTAGTAGGCTCTCCCATTTCTTCCTAGGCTGTAGAAAAGAGGAGTTAGGTCTTCTCCGGACGATTCAACAGATTTTGAGCGCTTTCATCTCGATGTTTTTCCGAAAGCTCTCGGTATTGATCCCGCAGGACTCGTCGCATGACCTTGTTGGAAGCTGTGCGCGGCAGGGTGTCCACTATAACCACATCATGGATTTTGAAGAGAGGGTTGAGATTCTGGGCGATCGCCTTTTGCAGAGCAGTTTTCAGCTTCTCTTTAGCCTTTGAGGTATTCGGAGCAACCACATAAATAATTAGCTGACTGGGCCCACCTTCAGGAGGTGATACCGCGATCGCTGCTGTCTCGCAAACATCCTCAACCGTATTCAGTACTTGCTCAATCTCTGTGGAACTCACTTTAATTCCACCCAAATTCATTGCATCATCCACCCGCCCCTGTGTTCGATAATACCCATTCGGCAAACGCTCCAAGCGATCGCCATGACGACGGAGGGAAATGAAGGATGAAGGACGAAGGAGGAGGGATGAAGGAGAATACTCCTGACTTCTGACTCCTGACTTCTGACTCCTGGCCCTTAGGTTCTGATGCTCAACGGCTAATTGAGGCGTACCAGCAAAATACACTTGATGGTGATCTCGATTCATCAGCTGAGTAGAGAGACCAATAGATGGAGGAATGATGAATGCTTCGCCTTTGTCCGCAGGTTGTCCCTTTATATCTAGAACAGCAATATCAAGACCGAGGGCAGGGGTAGTAAAAGTAGCAGGGATACAGGGTTGCACTAAAGTTCCAGTAATGTATCCTCCACCGATTTCAGTGCCGCCGCAGTACTCCACAATGGGTTTACAACCTGCCAAAGACATGAGAAACAACATATCTTGTGGATTGGAGCACTCACCTGTGGAGCTGAAGGCTTTAATGGCGCTCCAGTCTAGCCCTCTCATACAATCAGTGGTCTTCCAAGCCGTCACTAAACTAGGCACGACACCGAGCATCGTCACACGAGCATCCTGAATAAATTGACCAAATTCTCTTGTTGTCGGAGTCCCGTAATACAACGCGATCGCCGCCTGGTTAATCAAACTGGCATAGATCAGCCACGGCCCCATCATCCAGCCGAGATTAGTCGGCCACGCCACTATGTCTCCAGCATGAATATCCTGATGGAGATGCCCATCTACTGCACACTTAATCGGTGTTGTTTGAGTCCAAGGAATAGCCTTGGGTTCACCAGTGGTACCAGAAGAGAACAGGATATTGGTGTGAGCAGCAGGAGCCGCAGAAACAGGTTGAAATTGTGCCTGATCGCTGAGAAAATCTTTCCAGGTCAAATCTCCTGATCGCAATTGAGTGTTAGGAGCAGCAAGGTTAGCAGCAGTAAGAACGATCGCCCGTGGAGCCTGAGCTTCTATGACTTTAGTATAGAGAGGTAATTGCTTTCCTGCGCGGATAATGCTGTCTTGGGTAAAGACTGCTTTTGCTTGCGTAATCTTCAAACGAATAGCAATCTCCGGTGCAGCAAAGCTATCCGCGATCGACACCACCACACAACCCGCCTGAACAATCCCTAAATAAATTGCCACGGCTTCTACCGTCATCGGCAGAACCACAGCGATCGCATCTCCTGGCTGCAAACCAAGCTCTAC
Organism: Trichocoleus desertorum ATA4-8-CV12; assembly: GCA_019358975.1. Lineage (NCBI taxonomy): Bacteria > Bacillati > Cyanobacteriota > Cyanophyceae > Leptolyngbyales > Trichocoleusaceae > Trichocoleus > Trichocoleus desertorum. The sequence continues at coordinate 91,753 of JAHHIL010000007.1, read as the reverse complement.
TAAACCATTAGCAACTCGATTCGCTAGAGCATGAAGTTCTCCATAAGTTACTTTTGCGAGTGAACCTCCCTCTGGTTGATAAATGATCGCAGTGGCATCCTCAGGCGCTTGAAAACAGCTTTCTACAATATTGAGCCGAGCATCAACTAGCCATTGAGGTGCTTCCACTTCCTGGGATAGATTCAAAATCTGTGTATAGTTCTGCTGTAAACGAATTCCCAAGCGTTGGATCATCACCTGCCAAAATTCATCTCGATCCTGACATGACCAAGCATGCAGTTCTGGATAGGTCGCGATCGCTTGATCTTGCATCAAAGCCGAAATATTCGTAGATCGTATTTGCTCAGGTGTAGGAAACCAGGCAGGAGGAGGCCCTTGAGCGGTATTCCAGTCAGCAAAAGTTTGGGCGTAGAGGAGTTGATGGAACGCCCAGGGATGTGTCGGTTTCAGGAGATGTTGTGTGAAATATTGCCAACACTCAATGGGCGATAAAGTAGAGAGCAACTGATTGATCTGGGGCAAAAGTTCAGTTGCAGTTTGGTTTTCAAGGCCACAGATCAGGAGTTGCGCCAGTGACAGTGGTTTGGCGATCGCAATTCACCCCTTGCAAAAATAGATTTGAATCTAGCTGCTTGATGGGGAGTGATGAAAAGCCTCAAGTCATTCGAGAAAGAGCAAATTAAGATTTAGAGCGTGTTTATGAAGCTTGCAACACTCCTTTTCGTCTATGTTAACGCACTTATTTATCATGCCTCTATTGCTTCACTAAGCTTGATTTTCACAGATCATGCGATTCTACAGTTGGCTTAAAAGAGATACTTAGAGCCACGACGTTATTTCTGCCAATAGCAAACACCATTAGCTGAGCAGGTTCTTAATCCTTGAGCAACTATTTACACAAATAGCATTCAAAGTGAATAAGTAGTTCAGGAAATAAACAGTAAAAATACTGAAAAATTCTTTATGGATCCATTTTTCTAACAAGTTACTTAGAGAGTGACACTTTTTGAACTGGCCTTGAAGCAATTCAGCTTATTCGTGAAGATTGTAATAAATGCTACTAGCTCCCATAGCTAAATAAATCCTCAACACGTAAAAATTGAGCTAGAGTACGTGATTTCGCTAGTAACGCTATTTAGCTATAGCAAGCTCCAGTGTTTTCACTACTTATACATACACAGGGAATTTTTCTAACTCCAATGAAAATAACCGCTTTCTTCCCAGCCACCCTTGCAGCAACTGGTGTAGCGATCGCTACTTCGGCTTTTTCTGCAGCCAATGCCGCCTCTCTTAGCTTCGGTATTGAGGAATTCACTGGAGATGACGCAGCAGTTAACTTCTTGCTAGAGGACTTTGCGACAAATACAGTACGCTTTACTGTGTCTGTTGACCAAAGCATCAGCAGCGGTGATATTGTCGGTGTCTTTTTCAACGTCAACAATCTCTTCCCCGTTGCTCCCAATAACTTTACAGCTAAACTAATTGATGTAAATCCGGATGCTGGAACTGACAACGGTCTGCCTAGCACTTTCACCTTTGATAATGATGGGATAACTAATGACAAAGATTTAGACGAAAATGTGAATCTCAATGGAGATGGAGTTAAGCGGTCGTTTGACTTTGGCATACAAATTGGTGAAGGCGGAGCTTTTGACAAAGGAGCAGAAGATTTCTTCTCAAAAGTAATTTTTGACATTCAGGCTCTTGGCTTGACAGTTGATCAGTTTGTGAACCAAAGCTTTGGTACCCGCCTAAAAAGTGTAGGATCTAACCGTCAAGGTAGCAGCAAACTTGAGGGACCGTCTCCAACCCCAACTCCTACTCCAACTCCTACTCCAACTCCTACTCCAACCCCAACCCCAACCCCACAACCTGAGCCTGTCCCTGAACCAGGCGCTGTGTTGGGTCTGACTTTGATCGGTGGAGCCTTAAAGCTATTGCGCGATCGCAAGCAGCGCTAAACACGCTTCATATTTATGGACTCACTGAACATCCATTAAACTAAAACTGCGATACTGACAGGTTCCTGCTTGGGTGATCGCAGTTCTAGTTTTCCTAGATCCCATTTGAATCAACAACGTTTAATCACTAAAGATATTGGCCAGGAGCCTCAACAATGTTTGTGGAAAAGCCGCTAGCACTGAACATTGACCCCAATGCGATCGCTCAATCACCAAAATTTAACAACTTAGTTGAGAAAGCGGTAGAGACATTGGAAGCAATGCTCACCAGTGAACGGCTCTCCGTACAAGAACGGTTGAGTCTTGCTGCCAAAATTTTGGAACTAGAACAACAAAAGGCAACCCCACAGACATCCTCAGCAAGTCAGGCAGATTCATCGGGCTTAAATCTCTCTGAACCCTGGAAACAGTGGATCATTGAGAACAAGCTTCGCCAAGTCCCAGATTCTGTCTTAGTTGAGACAATGGTTCGCGAAGGAATTGATGCAGCCCTGGCAACTCAGGCAGTCAGCTATATTACAGCCGAAAAAACTTTTCAAACAGAAAGTGAAACACTGCAACGCCTACGTAAACTAGAGTCTATTCTGACGATTCAGCGACAACTCACAGAGCTATCTCCCAATTTTGGTACGATTGAACGGCGCGATCGCATCTCTAGAGAAGAATTTTTAGCAAAATATTACGCAACCAATACACCTGTTATTTTGACAGGCATGATGGCGGATTGGCCTGCACTTTCCTCCTGGACTCCTGAATTTTTAAAGACAAATTATGGTCAAGCGGAAGTACAGATCCAATTTGGTCGTAGCTTAGATCCCAACTACGAAATTAATACCAATCAATATAAGCGGACAATCAAGCTCAGCGAATATGCAGACATGGTGGTTGAGGGCGGGGAAAGTAACGACTACTATATGGTGGCCAACAATGGCAATTTAGAGCGAGAAGACCTCAAGAGTCTATTTAATGACTTCATCATGTTTCCTGAACTGCTTAATCCTGCAAGCACGAAAGGGTCTGTCTTCTTTTGGTTTGGGCCAGCAGGTACCGTTACTCCACTGCACCACGACCCAATGAACTTGATGATGGCTCAAGTATATGGACGCAAGCGCTGGCGGCTAATTTCACCTGCTGCCACTCCCTTGGTTTACAACGATATTGGTGTCTTCAGCCGTGTAGATTTAGAAAATATAGATTATGAAAAGTATCCACTCTTTAAAGATGTTCAGATCATTGAAACAGTACTAGAACCTGGAGAAGTAATTTTCGTACCAGTCGGATGGTGGCACCAAGTTAAAGGGCTAGATGTTAGCATCTCGCTGTCATTTACCAATCTCATCTTCCCCAACACATATTCACACCAAAACCCCCATATCACTTTATCTACAAATATTTCTTCAACGAGCCAAGAGACCCAAAGTAACCAGATAGAGTCAGGCCAACTAGCTATACTGACTCAGCAATCTAATACAAGAATGAATCAAGGCCCCCTCACCAACGAGATGGTTGAGAGCACCAATGCTTCCTACTTAGTAGATGAGATCTTTTCCGATGAACCTTTAATCATTTCTTTTGGCTTTGTCTCTTGGGATAGTCCTCCTCAGTTTGACTTTTACGGCAGAACTAAAACGTTATCCCAACTAGCCAACAAACCTATCAACCGGATTCTGGTGCGTGATTTGTCCAATAGTTGGTATCAGTACGGTATACCAGGGCTAGGTAAAACAGTTGACGAAGTTGTAAATAGCCTGAAACAGCTTATTGATCAAATTGCCCCCAGTAAAGTCATTACAATTGGGCAGTCGATGGGTGGGTATGCGGCCATTATGTTTGGACAACTACTGGATGTTGCTCAAATCATTGCTTTTGGTCCTCTATCTTGCCTAGACTCTGCTCAAGCGATCGCAATGGGAGATACTCGCTGGCTTTCTATTATGGAAGCACTGGAGGCGAATCCCCCTACCGTTCGTTACTTTGACCTACCTACACTCTGTCAGACTTCTTCCCATACTTCTGACATACACATCTTTTACGGTAAAAAACCAGATCCAGAAACACCTGGAACTGTGAATTTAGACGACTTGCATGCTAGCCGCTTTAGTGTCTTGCCGAATTGCAAAATTCGAGCATTTGAAGAGTCAGGACACGCAATCGTCAAATATTTAGTAGATCACCAGTTAATGGATGATCTACTGCTCAAAACTATCTTCTAGGTTAGCGATCGCCCCATTCAAACGACTAGTTCAAGCACCTAGCTCAAGCTGCTGGCTCAGTCCCTAAAAAAGTGATGATGCCAAAGACCATGCCCAAGCGTTTCCAGAAAATGAATCCTTGATAAGCATTTGAGAAAAGGATACTATTCGTTAATATGATTCAGGTCATAGGATTCAGGCGATCGCGCTCTAAGCCAGCCCAAAAGACTGCGATCGCCTCCAGTATCTCTCGACCTCCTTGAAAAAATTTGACTGGATCAAAATCAGAGCTGAAGTAAACATCCTCAATCTCTTCTAGTGTATGTCCCGCATGTTGAGCTTCTACGCGGTTGTGCCAGGTAAAGAAGGCTAGCGGGAGTTGGGGATGCCGAGTTTGCTTGATCCGCGTTAAACCATTTTCTAATTCTTGCCAAAAGCCCGCCGCTGCCCAATGCTCTACTGCAAAGCTCGCCCCCTCAGCGATTTGAGGGTCATCACTGCCATAAAGTCGAATCAATTCATCACAAAAATGTAGGGTTGCTGCTGTGCCATGCTTGCGCTTACCAATATGAGAAAAATCCAGTCCTAAACTGGAGGCAACTTTCACCAACCACTCAAAATGAGCCGCCCGGAAGCGACAAATTCCCCCATCTACAGTCCCCTCTGTACCAACCAGTTCTGGATCGCCTTCTCGGTCTTTGTCTGCCTCGGTTAAAGATGGCTGAGTTGCGATCGCCTGCCCAGGCTTACGGTAGATCACGCCCAGTTCATTCAAGAGAATTTCTCGGCTAGCGCGGGACTGCTGAAGTGTGGGTGCATTAATCTCTTTTTGCAGCGCTGCAATAAGGAATTGATTCGAGAAAACCGAAAATTGCTTGATAAAATGTCGTAACTCAGGATCTGTCGCCTCACCCAGTTGAAACCAATGAGTGTAGGCATTATGGATGATGATGCGATGTTGGAGAAAGTGGCGATCGATCTCAGCGAGAAAAGCTTGGAACTCGTTCACTTGCTCCTGAGTGAGTTGGCCCTGTTGCAAACGTTCCTGAATCCGAGCAGAGAGAGGAAAACGAGTAGACGAGTTGAGAACCGTAGTCATGATTGGAGTTCTCCTGAAGAGAGAGAAAAACTAAAGATTAAGCACTCCAACTGTAGAGATAATTGGGGTCTTCTAAGTGAGTCGCCTGAGCAGTGAGTTTGAGGGGTCGAAACGTGTCAATCATCACGGCTAGCTCATCGGTGTGATCTTTACCAATCGAGCCCTCATACATCCCTGGATGAGGACCGTGGGGAATACCGCTGGGATGCACAGTGATAGAAGATTCCTCAATGCCTCGCCGCGACATGAAGTTGCCCGCAGCATAGTAAAGCACCTCATCTGAATCGACATTGGAGTGATTGTAGGGCGCAGGAATGGCGAGTGGGTGATAGTCAAACAAGCGTGGTACAAAAGAACAAATCACAAATCCAGCCGCCGCAAAAGTTTGATGCACAGGGGGTGGCTGATGCACTCGTCCCGTAATCGGTTCAAAGTCTTCGATATTTAAGGCATAGGGATACAGATGACCATCCCATCCCACCACATCCAACAGATGGTAGTGATAAAGATAGTGTGTAATACAACCATGCGCTTTGATCTGAACTTCAAACTCACCTGCTTCATCATGGGCGACTAGATCCTGAGGTGGGCGAATGTCCCGTTCACAGTAAGGTGCATGTTCCAGAAACTGCCCGTAGCGGTTGAGATAGCGTTGGGGTGGTTCGATATGTCCCTGAGCTTCGATCGCCAGCATCCGTTGCTCACTCCCTACATCTGGCAGAATTCGCCACAGCACTCCCGTCGGGATGACTAAATAGTCTCCGGGGCGATAGTGCAACAGACCATACTGGCTCTCCAATATCCCTGTACCTTGGTGAATAAAGATCACTTCATCTCCGTGAGCAAAGCGGTACCAGTAAGCCATCGGCTCTGTCGGTCGAGCCACCGAAATACAGACATCAGCATTCGCCAATAAAGGAATTCGAGCCGCGATCGCATCTCCTCCCGCTGCTACCGTTGCCGTGCGTAGATGCCGATGCCGCAAAGCACTAGACTCCTCATAGAGAATTTGGGTGTCTTGATGAGACAACACCTTATAAACCTGTGTCGGTGGCCGCAAGTGATACAACAAAGATTGCACCCCCGAAAACCCTTGAACGCTAATCAACTCCTCGTGATACAGCGAACCATCCGGTTGACGAAACTGCGTGTGCCGTTTATGGGGAACTGTGCCTAATTTATAGTAGTAAGTCATAACGTTTCAAAGATTTCCCCTCAATGCCTGTTCTCGTTCGATCGCTTCAAACAGTGCTTTAAAGTTGCCTTCCCCGAATCCTTGGGCTCCGTGCCGTTGGATGATTTCAAAAAATAGGGTGGGGCGGTCTTGGACAGGTTGGGTGAAGATTTGGAGGAGATAGCCTTCAGAATCACGATCGATCAGGATGCCAAGGTTGGCGAGTTGTTCAATTGGTTCTTCTAAAGTACCGACACGAGCGGCTAAGTTTTGGTAATAGGTAGCGGGAGTTTGCAGAAACGCAACCCCAGAACGCTTGAGTTGGGTGACTGTCTCAATGATGTTGGGCGTGGAGAGGGCAATATGCTGAATGCCAGGGCCATGATGATATTCTAGGAACTCATCAATCTGCGATTTACGTTTGCCATAGGCGGGTTCATTGATTGGTAGCTTAATTTTGCCTGTGCGATCGCGCATCACTTTTGACATTAAGGCAGAATATTCTGTAGAAATCGCTTGGTCATCAAAGTGCATCAATAACTCAAAGCCCAGCGTCTCTTGGAAGAACTGCACCCAACGATCCATCGCGCCGTATTCAACGTTGGCAACCACATGATCAATGGTGGCGAGTCCTGCACTAATCTGATGCTGACTATCCTCACGCCTGACAAAACCAGGAGCAAAGCCTTGGTACTGGCTGCGCTCTATAAACTTAATTAGCGTATCTCCGTAGACATGAATAGCAGCATAACGAAATACGCCATTGGCATCTTGGTCTTCGGTCAGTGCGATCGCTTCTCTGGCTCCGCGTGAGGTCGTTTCCCAGATAGCCTTTTCTGCATCGGGTACTTCTAAAGCAATTACGGCTACACTATCCCCATGTTTTAGAACGCTTTGGGCGATCGCATGGTCTGGATGGAGAGCGCTACTCAAGACCAATCGGATCTCTCCTTGCTCCATCACATAAGAAGTAATTTCGCGGCTACCAGTATTTAATCCACAATAAGCAGTATTGGTAAAACCAAAACAATTGGCATAAAAGAGCGCTGCCTGCTTGGCATTGCCCACGTAGAACTCTAGGTGATCAAATCTTTTAATCGGGCAAATATCATGCATGGGGATTCCTCCTGACCAGCCGCCTCTGCCGCAGTGCACCGCTCCCCACTCCTCACGCAAAACTCATGATTTTTCCAGGTTGAAGTGCTCGATCTTATCCACCTTTTTTCCTGGGGCAATCTCACTACTTCAATCGGAGATACTTTTCTATCAATGCAGCGTCAGAATACAGACTCATCCTGAGAGGGGTTCTGTGGTGTGCAGCTTAACTGCTACTAACTCTATAGTAGAATTATAGATTTTATTTTTAGTCCGTCTCAAGGGTTAATTTTTAACAAATTAATTGAGTTGAGTACGGATGTTTCCACTACCTCGAAGACAACTCCTACTTGAGGTAAAGATGCTGGCACCAATCAACGCTCTGTTCTCCGCGATCGTCGATTATGCAGGTCTCTTTCCACCCGCCCAGCTAAGTCTGCAAACCGCGATGGCGAACTATGTGCAATACCAAGCTTCTCCTCACGCTTGGATGCTGGGTCGCTTTATCTTGCCTGCCTCACGTCTCGCAGACTTTGTGACGCTACTACCCACCTTTCCCTGCCAAAAGTGGCCGCTCAGCCTCATTATTTCTGATGATGTTGGTGCTGCGCTGGAACAGGTGCGATCGCTAAATACCAGCCATCAGGCGATCGCTGTACAAGCCCTAGAGTTCCCGCCCCTCACACCCGACAAAATCGCAGCTCTCGATCTGCCGCTACCAGTAGAAACGTTCTTTGAAATTCCTCTCGATCAGGATTTAACTCCCTACCTAGCCCTCTTACGCGACCAAAAAGCCTCTGCCAAAATTCGGACTGGCGGAGTGACTGCGGCTGCCTTTCCTAGTACAATCCAGCTCTGTGAGTTTATCTTTGCCTGTGCTCAAGCTCAAGTCTCTTTTAAGGCGACTGCGGGTCTGCATCACCCCCTACCTGGTAGCTACCCCTTAACTTACGAGCCAGAGAGCGAGGTTGCAGCCATGCCTGGTTTCTTGAACGTGGCCCTAGCTTCAGCCTTAGTCTACTGGCAAAAGATTACCGCACAAGAGGCTTTAAGCTTGCTACGAGAAAAGATAGCGAATCAGTTTCTACTAACAGATCACGCTATTAGCTGGAACCAACACCAGCTCAGCCTGCTAGAACTAACCACTGCCCGTAAACAAATGTTCCGTTCCTTTGGCTCCTGCTCCTTTACTGAGCCGATCGCGGGCTTACGAGAAATGCAGTTGCTGAGACGGGAGTAGAAGAGGCAGAGGTAGAAATCTCCGATAAATGGCTTAGACAAAATAAATCTTGAGTGGGAATTATGGGTTTAAACCGATATCAGGCTGAGCCGTAATTGCACCTATGAAGACGCGGAAATCCAACAGAGTTCAAGCTCTTCCCTTGCAGCTAGTGCTTATTGTTCCCTTCGTTTTACAAATTTTTGGGGCAGTCGGCTTAGTCGGTTATCTGTCATTTAAGAATGGTCAAAAAGCAGTCAACGAGCTAGCTGATCAGCTAATGGAGCGAACTGGCAGTTCCGTGGATCAACATTTGGACGCCTATTTATCTATTCCGCATAAGGTGCTTCAAATCAATGCGGACGCGATCCAGATGGGATTGCTCGATGTGCGCGATCGCCAAACAGTCGCCAAGTTCTTTTGGCGGCAGATGCAAGCCTACGACCTCAGCTACATTGGTATTGGCTTGGTTACAGGCGAGGGGGCGGGAGCAGGCCGCTACGATGGCAAAACCGTCACAGTTGATGACTGGAGTGCCCAATCTGCCAACAATCTTTCCACCTATGCCACAGACGACAAGGGTAATCGAACTGAAGTTAAGACTGTTTATACCTGGAATAATTTCCAACAAACTTGGTATACCGAGCCAATTGCCGCCAAGAAACCAATTTGGTCTCGCATCTACACTTGGAACTATCCCAACCATCCCTACGTGGTGGCTTCAGCGGGAAGACCGATCTATGATGTCCAAAATCGCCTCCTAGGAATTGTTGCAGTTGATATTCATCTACTGAAGCTAAGTGAGTTTCTCCAGCAGTCGGATGTCGGTCGCTCTGGTCAGGTATTTATCCTAGACCGTAACGGCACCTTGATTGCCAATTCAGCTCCTGAGCAGCCTTTTGCCATTGTTAAGGACGAAATCAAGCGCATCCAGGCGATCGCCAGCCCGAATCCAATTGTGCAAGGAATCACCCAACAACTGCAACAAAAATTTGGTGATTTTCACAGCATTACAACCGCTGAGAAAATTAAGCTTAACTTGCAGGGAGAGACACAGTATGTGCAAGTTGCTCCCTGGCGTGACTCGTACGGCCTGGACTGGCTAGTGGTGGTAAGCGTGCCTGAGAACGCATTCATGGCCCAAATTAATGCTAATACTCACACCACCATTTGGCTGTGCTTGGGTGCTTTGGTTGTGGCTTCAGTTCTGGGCATTTTTACCTCTCGGTGGATTACCCGTCCCATTCTGCGGCTCAGCAGTGCTAGTGAAGGCATGGCGGCAGGCAACTTAGACCAGACCGTAGAAGAGAGTAGGATTCAAGAACTGAATACCCTGGCTAACTCCTTCAACTACATGGCGGGCCAACTGCGCGAATCCTTCACAGCTCTCGCCCAGAGCAATGAGGAATTGGAGAACCGAGTTGAAGTCCGTACTGTTGAACTCAAAACTACTTTGAGTGAGTTGCAACGCACCCAAGCCCAAGTGGTGCAAAGTGAAAAGATGTCGAGCCTAGGGCAACTCGTGGCAGGGGTGGCCCATGAAATCAACAATCCAATCAACTTTATTCATGGCAATTTGGTTCATGTCCAGGACTATACGCAGGACTTACTAGGGTTCGTGCATCTGTATCAGGAACATTACCCCGACCCTGAACCCAGTATTCAAGCCGAGGCTGAAGAAATTGACCTAGAGTTCATGCAGGAAGACTTGCCCAAAATGCTCGCTTCGATGAAAGTGGGCAGCGATCGCATCCGTCAAATTGTATTGTCGTTGCGAAACTTCTCGCGCATGGATGAATCTGAGATCAAGCCAGTCAACCTGCATGAGGGTCTAGACAGCACCTTGATGATTCTGCAACATCGCCTCAAAGCCCGACCCGAACGGCCCGAAATTGCTGTGGTCAAAGAATACGCTCAGTTGCCCCTAGTAGAGTGCTATGCAGGGCAGCTCAATCAAGTCTTTATGAATATCTTGGTGAACGCGATTGACGCCCTAGAAGACTTCAACGCTAAACGCACGTATCAAGAGATGCAAGCTCAACCGGGACAGATTACGATCCGGACGGCGGTGATAAACGAACAGTGGATCGAAGTGGCGATCGCAGACAACGGCCCCGGAATGAGCAAAGAGGTCCAGCGACAGATCTTCAATCCATTCTTCACCACCAAGCCTGTCGGTAAGGGCACAGGCATGGGGATGTCGATCAGCTATCAGATCATTACCGAGAAGCATCGCGGCAAATTAGCCTGTTTATCTCAACCAGGTCAGGGAACCGAGTTTGTGATTCAGATTCCCCGAAAATGCCAAAGGTAACGTTAGAAGCTCGGCGTTCACTCAGTCTGTAGCTGCCATTTAGCTGTTGTTTGGTTGCGAAAGGCTAGCGATCGCGACAATCAACTCCACCGGATCAATCGGTTTAGACAAATGTACCTGAAACCCAGCGGCGATCGCCTGTTGCTGATTCACTTCTCCGGCATAAGCGGTAAGAGCAATGGCTGGGAGAGGTTTGCCTAGTTCGGAGGTAAGGGCTTTGACCGCTTGCAGCAAGGCATACCCATCCATTTCGGGCAAACCAATATCGCTAACCAGGACATCAGGCTGAAATTCTAGTAACAGTGCTAAGGCTGCTCGCGCTGAAAGCACTGCCATGACTGTTGCCCCCGCATCTTCTAGCACAAAGGTCGCGAGTTCGAGGTTGTCTGGCTCGTCATCTACTAGCAATACCTTTACCCCTTGCAAATTTGAGGCGCGATCGACTGGAATGACGGCTCCAGTGGTTTCGGAAGTGGTCGTGAGCAAAGGTAACGTAATGGTGAAAGTTGCGCCTTGTCCTTCTCCGGGGCTTGCTGCCTGCGCTGTCCCCCCATGTATTTCAGTTAAGTGTCGCACGATCGCCAACCCCAACCCTAAGCCCCCAAAGTTGCGCGTGGTAGAACTGTCGGCTTGACGAAAGTAGTCAAATACATGGGGCAGAAATTCGGCATCAATCCCTTTGCCTGTGTCCTTGACCGTAATTTGAGCTTGCAGATCCATATAACTGAGGCAGACTTCGACTCTACCGCCGATCGGGGTGAACTTAATGGCATTGGAGAGCAAATTCCACAGGATTTGTTGAAGACGAGCCGCATCTCCAGCAATGAATTTGCCACGAGGTTCTAAGTGAGTGGTAATTTGTATCTGCTTGGCTTCAGCGGCCAACTGGATGTTCTCTAAGGCTGCCTCAATAGTAGGAACTAAGTCTACCGGAGCGGTATCTAGGTGCAGTTTGCCGCGCAGAATTCGAGAGATGTCGAGGAGATCTTCAATTAACTGAGTCTGAAGCCGAGCGTTGCGCTCAATGGTCTCTAGAGCATAATTGACCTTAGCAGCATCCAATTTGCCACTGCGAAGCATTTGCACCCAGCCAATAATCGGGTTGAGAGGCGATCGCAATTCGTGAGAAAGCACAGCCAAAAACTCATCTTTGAGTTGATTTGCCTTTTCCAGTTCTTTAGCTTGTTGGCGAAAGCGTTCTTCCGAAAGTTTCAATTGCTGCAAGGCTGATTCATACTCGCGGCGGAGTTGTTCTTTATCCAAGCTCTCTTGCACTGCGATCGCCAGACGATACAGTGGCTTGCCTTTCAGCACATAGTCACTCAGCCCCTGCTTCATGCCCTGCACCGCCACTTCCTCAGAACCACTGTTGGTAAACATGATTACCGGGCAATGAGGATAACGGAATTTGACGGCTTGCAGAATCTCTAAGCCAGTACTCCAGCACAATTGATAGTCTGTAATCACTAGCTCAAACTCCTCTAACTCTAGAGCTTGAGCAAACTCATTGGCCTCGCCTACCTCTTTGACCTGTACATCAGAAAATGTTTTCTTCAACTCGCGGATGGCGAGCAGGCGATCGCCCTGATTATCATCAATCAGCAGGACACGGAGCATGACGACTTCGGGGGTGGAATAGGAATTTAGGAAGAGGTTGATGTAAGAATAAAAACAGGTTACAGGGTCAGTAGGCACGCTGGGAATTAGCCTTAAGACGGTTTAGCCGAAAAATCCCTCACCCCAAAGATTTCTTAGTATCAACCCATACCAACTCGGTTCAAGCGGTTGAGGTGGCCTGTAGTTCTAACCAAAAACGGCTACCCTGACCTAACTCGGACTCTACGCCCACGTGGCCTCCCATCCGCTCCACTCCTTTACGAACGATCGCCAGTCCTACGCCTGTTCCGGGATAAGCCTGCCTCGTATGCAGCCGCTCGAAGACTTGAAAAATCTGCTCCTGATGTTCTAGGGCAATACCAATGCCATTATCTTCAATCCATAAGCGTACCCACCCAGCATGCAACTCTGCCCAAAGGTGAACCTGAGGCTGTCTATCCTTGGGAACAAATTTCACCGCATTGTTTATTAGGTTGGCGATCGCCTGGATTAGGGTCAGACGATGCCCCACGACCTCTGGCAAGGGGTGATCTACGCTCACCTGGACTTGTCGGGCTTGCAGTTCATGATCCATCTGTTCCAACAGGTTGGTGACTAATTCGCTAAGGCTGAGCGGTTGCAGTGTAATCTGAGCGCGGGATAATCGCCCATATTCTAGTAAATCGCTTACGAGTTGGTTGGCTTGCTCCGCAGAAGCAGCAATCTCCTGGGCATACTTCTGTCCAGTGGGGTCTAGGCGATCGCCGTAGTCTTCTAACAGCGCTTGAGATAACCCCTGCATGGCCCGCAAAGGGGCTCGGAGATCATGCGAGGCGGAATAAGTAAAGATTTCCAAGCCATCAATGGCTTCTTGTAAAGCCTTAGTGCGCTCGACAACTCGTTGCTCTAATTGGTTGGTATAACGCTGTAGTTGTTCTCGCAAGCGGGCTTGTTGCAGAGCGATCGCCAGTTGGTCGGCGACTTCGCGGATAATTTCTTGATCTTCAAGGCTAAAGACATCGCGTGGCTTTGCCACCAAGAGCAAATCTCCTAGAAAGTCACCCTCAACTTTAAGACCTACGGCTAAAAAGCTATGGTATCCAGCTGCCAGCACTTGCTCTAAACCAACCCAGCGCTCAGGCAAATCTGCCAGGTCTGGGACATACCAAAATGGCTTGCGGTTGCGTGCGGCTTCAATCGGCAAGCGATCGCTGATAGGCATCACAGTTCCAGCCCGATCACTTGCAATTTCTCCCGCTAGAATGTGCAGTTGATTAGCTTCCAGGTTAAACAATAGCACCGCAGACTGATCAGCAGGCACCACTTCAGTCAGGTGAGACAGAGCTGCCTGAGCGATAGCGGCTGGAGTCTCCAATCTCAGAATTGCCTGGTCAATCTGGTGCACAGTTTCTAATCGCTGAACCGATCGCCGCAGTTGGGCTTCAGCTTGCTTCCGAGCTGTGATGTCAAACCGAATAGCGAGATATTGGAATGGCTTGCCTGCTGTATCTAAAAAAGGAACAATAGTGGTGGCAACCCAGTAATAAGTCCCATCTTTAGCTCGGTTTTTAATCTCTCCGCGCCAAACTTCTCCCTGAGTAATGGTGGACCAAAGTTGCCGAAAAAACTCCGGTGGGTGATAGCCAGAGTTGATAATGTGATGAGTTTGACCAATGAGTTCATCTCGGCTAAATTGCGAGATTTGACAGAACTGCTCATTGACCTCTGTGATCACACCTCGACTATCTGTAATCGCCAAAATTGCAGCTTGATCCAGAGCAAACTTAAAATCAGACAAATCTTTGAGCAGATCCCGCTGAATCAACTCCGCCCGAATTCGCTCGGTCAGATCCCGCGCCACCCCAATCACGCCAATGATGTTTCCTTCAGCATCGCGGTAAGGATCTTTGCGGGTGAGAAATATGCGGGTTTCACCTGCTACGGATAAAGGTTCTTCCAAAGTTTGCGAGATCCCCGTTTCGATCACAGAGCGATCGACTTTTTGCAGTGCGATCGCTTGTTCTAAAGGGATTAAATCTGTATCGGGTCTCCCTAAAATTTCTGCCTTCGGCCTATTAAAGACGCGCACTGTTGCAGAGTTGACTAATTGATATCGCCCCTGGCGATCTTTCACAAACACCAAATCTGCGGTTCCTTCAACCACTCGCTCTAGCAAGTTGTAGCTTTCTTGCAATACTTGATCACTGCGCTTGCGTTCTGTAATGTCGCGAGTAACCTTAGAAAAACCACGCAATTGCTGATTCTGGTCACGGAGGGCCGTAATCACTACGCTAGCCCAAAATAGAGAACCATCTTTGCGTCTGCGCCAACCTTCGTCTTGAAAGTGCCCTGTAGCGATCGCTTGCTCTAGCCCCTGGTTAGGCTTGCCGTCAGCAATATCCGCTTCGGTATAAAAAGTCGAAAAATGGTGTCCCAAAATTTCTGCAATGCGATATCCTTTGAGCAGTTCCGCGCCGCTATTCCAACTGGTCACGTATCCTTGAGGGTCTAAACCAAAGATGGCATAGTCCTGAACACCCTGTACCAAAAGGCGATATTTCTCTTCGCTTTCGGTCAAGGTGGCGATCGTCTTCTCGGCTCGTCGCTTAGCTTGACGCAAGCCTTCATTCAGGTAACTAATGGTGATGCCTTCAAAGACAAAAATGGCTACTCGCGTGCTATTCGCAACATCAAGGGCTGGAAAGCTGAAATGGGGTTGTACAAAGAAGTATGTCCCTACCAGAGTGCATAAGGATGTGGCTAAGAAACCTGCCCTGAGCCCCCCGTACCAGGCGCTAAACATCACGGGCAGAATGAAAATTAGGAGAGGAGCATTATCATTCAGCAGCGGTACGAGCAAAAATCGCAATAGTAGAGTGAGCAGTGTAGCCAAGACTGCAACACTGTAGCCTGATAGCAGCACCTGCTTTGCTCTCACCTTTGCCAACCTTTTTGTAGGGGACGTAGAGACACCTAGTAGTTTAGTCAGTCTCTCCCAAAAATTGACAGGCCACTAGTGGCTCCTAGAGAAATTCTTCAAACTTGACCGATGCCTGCTTGAAGTATCAGATTCAAGATACTGAGCGGGCTGAGACGGATGGTTGGTGTTGATTTCATTCTTATGAGATGGACGGCTAGGGTTGATTTCATCCTTAGTTGTATTTCTAGCCAGCGATCGCCGTGTTGCTAGTAAGCGCTCAATCTGCTGAAGCAAGTCTACTGATTTCACGCTTTTACTCAAATAAGCATCTGCCTGCAAATCAAGCTCTGCCACATCATTCAAAATATCTTCCGTAAAAAAAGATGAAATTAAAATGACCAAAGGTGGATTGTCCAAACGCTGCTTGAGCTTGCGAATGACATCAGGGCCATCTGTATCTATTTGGTAACGTCGTGGCGGCATGGAAAAGTCAATCAGAGCTAGATCAAACTGGTCAGCTTGACGCAGAAAAAGATCTGTATCTGTAAAAGTAGACACAGCATACTGGTGTTGACGCAGCCTAGTTGCCAAGATGAAGCACCAAGACTCGTTATCATCGACGATCGCAATTTGATACATTCTGAACCCGTATTGCTCTCTAGTAGATGTGAATACTCCTCCTCCACTTCTAGTCTAGATTTGGCAATATACAAACTACCTTTTGAGGGAATTACTAGCCCCAGAACTTGCCCTATTACTTGCCCTATCAGAGGCTGAGTTAGACCCCCGAAAGGCTCTAAAGCTCTAGGCCTTGTGTTTGCTGCGACTCCACAGCAATAGCGCCGCCATCGCGATCGCTCCACCAAGGGCGGTTACTAAAATGGCCGAAGTCGCGACTTGACGCAGGGCGATCGCCACAAAGGCCCAAATGAACACCGACGTAAAAGCCACATCAGCCCGCTGCACCGCGACGATTGACCCAATTATTGCTCCCACTACTAGCATCACCACCGTCCAACTAGTAGCCCCCAAACCCCAGCCGTCCCAACCCGAACTGTACAGGGCTGAGGCCACATTGACGATCGTGGCAACCGAGATCCAACCCAAATAGACGCTAAACGGGGTCTGGGCAAACCACTGGCGATCGCGTGGGACTCGACCTGTACCAATCCCTAATCGCAAGTAGGCACCGATTAACGACAGCAAAATGGCTAACATAGCCACGACCGAAGGCCAGAATAGTTGCAGCGTAAACAGATAAACCCAAGCAATCTGCGCTAGGCAAGCGACAATCAGCAGCGTATCCACCCGCCGAATAGTAGGATCTTGACGCTGGGCAGGGCCAAACTGATATACCCCGTAAGCAATCAGGCCAATATAGATCAAGCCCCAGATGGCGAAGGCATAATTAGCGGGCGTAATCTGCACCCCGCCCAGGATGGTATTAGCGACCTCGCCAATATTTAATCCGGCGATCGGGAAAAAGTTTGAGAGCGCATTTACCAACAACGTGGCAATAATGGCGACAAGGGTGGCGATCGCTAAACCGATACCAACCCGCGATCCTGCTTGAGATTCTGGTGGGGACACTTTCATAAAACTGCCAGAACACTTTGAATAAGGTCTTCCAAATGCTGCTCACAAAACTTCTCGGCTTCTTCTAGAGACATGCCTCGCTCTAGGGCGTAAGTTTCAAACGCATTGTAGATGATAGCCGTAGCGATGTCTCGTTCTTCCGGGCCTGTCGCCCAACGCAGCTCAACACAGCCTCGGATAATTAGATTAACCAGTTGACTCTCTTGTCTCAAATCCGCAATCAGTTCGGCTGCGACGCTCTGAGAGTTGTCCGAAGGGTTCTTACTCATAGAATTAGTGAACACCTCCTTCCAGTCTAAACAGCATTAATTAAGGTTGGGAGTTGGCACAGATGAGAACTGGTTGGATAGTTTTTAGGCATATCACGATCGCCCTCTAGTTAGATGTTCCCAGACATTAAGTGCGTTATGGTGCCCAAAATTGCTCCAGAATTGCTGTTATATCTTTCGGTGACAACGCGATCGCAGTGCCTTAAACATTGCTATAAAAACCAGTTGCTATAAAAACCAGTTGCTATGAAAACCATCCGCTTACCCTCAGGTCAATCAATCCCAGTCTTGGGAATGGGCACTTGGCGCATGGGAGAAGCCGCTAGCCAACGCTCAGCCGAGATTACCGCCTTACAGCATGGTCTAGATTTGGGGATAACCTTGATTGACACCGCAGAGATGTATGGCGAAGGTGGCGCTGAAAAAGTGATTACTGAAGCAATTGAGAGTCGGCGATCGTCAGCGTTCATCGTCAGCAAAGTATACCCGCACAATGCCTCCCGACAAGGCGCGATCGCCGCTTGTGAGCGCAGTTTAAAGCGACTTAAAACTGATTATCTGGATCTGTATTTGTTGCATTGGCGCGGCTCCGTCCCCCTCTCCGAAACGCTAGAAGCCTTTCAAACCCTGAAGCAAGCGGGCAAGATTCGGGATTACGGAGTCAGCAATTTTGATGTAACTGACCTGCAAAAAGCAGCCGATCTACCTGGAGGAGACGCGATCGCCACCAACCAAGTTCTTTACAACTTAATGCGTCGTGGCGTTGAGTGGGATCTGTTACCTTGGTGCCGCCAAAACAGCCTTCCCATCATGGCTTACTCACCCGTAGAACAAGGTCGCCTACTCACCCACCGCACTCTACAGCAAATTGCTCAACAGAGGGGAGTCACCCCTGCTCAAGTCGCGATCGCTTGGCTCTTGCACCAAGAAAACGTCATCGTGATCCCCAAATCCAGCAGCATCGCCCACGTCGAAGAAAATTACGCCACTCTCGATCTACAACTCAGCCCCGAAGATTTAAGCGCTCTAGACAACACTTTCCCACCCCCTGCTAAAAGAGTTGCTCTTGAGATGTTGTGAGCTAAGAGCTGGGATGAAAAGGCGATCGCTATTTCAACGGTATATACAAAATTTGGCCCTGACATTCGTCCTCAAATTCCGATAGCAAAAGGACATCATCGATTACCTGACCAATTGGTGTGTCTTGTCTAACCTCAACAACACCAGCCATCAGGAGTCCTGTCGCTAGACGTTCGTAAGCATATTTTGTAATCGTTCTAACATCATGAGTCAGCAAAACTCGCCGTTCTTGTGCTGCCCACTCTAAAAGAGTTGGATCATCAATCCCACTCAAACCTATGTCCTGTAACCGAACAATATCAACCCCCGGTTGCTGACGAAGTAAGCCGCGAACAATAGCAGATTTGAAGTTTTCGTCAGCAACAAACTTAACAAGCACAGCGAGATGCTCCCCACAGGTAGGTAGAAGTATACTAATTTCTAGGCACCAACCTCACAGAAACTATGAGCTTAGTCATCACTGCTGAACCAGTCCCTCTCGTTGTCAATTCCGATGGAGTTGTGCTTGTCAGTGGGACGAGAGTTCCTCTAGAAACGATTATTGCGGAATTCAACCAAGGAGCAACCGCCGAGGGAATTGTGGAGCAGTATTCTTCGTTGAAATTGGCTGATGTCTATGCAGTAATTAGCTATTACTTGCGTCATCAAAACGAAGTTGACGTTTATCTACAGCAGCAACAGCAACGCTCCCAAGCAGTTCGCCAAGAAAACGAGCGTCGGTTTTCATCAAATGGGCTGCGCGATCGCCTCCTCGCCCGCCGTTTAGCAAGTAGTGAAGCGCAAAACCAACTACCAAACCAGATTGGTTAATGCTTCTACTAAAACCTGATTTTGCTCTTCTGTGCCGACTGTAATTCGCAACTTATCGTCTAAGCCAGGTTGATTGAAGTGACGAACCCAAATGCCTTGGTCTTTCAGGGCTAGATGAATTTGCTTCGCGTTTCCTTGGGGTGGTTGTGCCAGCAAAAAATTAGTTTGGGAATCCCACACATAAAAGCCTAGTTGCTTTAACTCTTGGGCTAACCACGATCGCGAGACTTTCACTTTAGCCACACAGGCATCTTTATAAGCTTGGTCTCGCATTGCCGCAGCACCGACCAGAGCCGCGATCGCATCTATGTTGTAGATATCTTTGACCTTAAACAATCCGCTTAATAACCTGGGGTGAGCAATCCCAAAACCGAGCCGTAGACCTGCCAGAGAATAGCCCTTAGAGAGGGTGCGGAGGACAATCACATTTTCAAACTCTTCTACCAGAGGCAACGCCGTCTCTTCAGCAAAGTCTACATAGGCTTCATCAATTACCAAGACCCCGGTTAATTTGGTTGCGAGATCTCGCAGATCTGCGATCGCTACACTATGCCCAAAAGGACTATTGGGTGCAGGAATCAAGGTAACAGCACCATTGGCGGCTGCGAGAGCCTCGATTGGTAAGTGCCCCTCCACCTCAGCCGGAACTTCAACTAGTCTTGCAGCTTGCATCTTCGCTAACAGGGGATACAGCATATAGCTGGGTGTGGGATAAACGACTCGGCGTTCTTCTGCGGCACAAGCTCGCACCACGACATGCAGCAACTCATCACAACCGTTGCCCACGATAATCCAAGCTATAGGGACGTTTAGAACTGTCGCGATCGCTTGGCGAAATTCGGCAGCGTTTGCATCTGGATAACGCCGGAGATATTCTAGGTCTAAATTTTGTAAAACCGTTGGAATGGTGGGGGAAGGAGGATAAGGATTTTCGTTGCTGTTGAGCTTGATGATTGGGCTACCAGGTTGGAGATACGGGCTGGGGCGATGACCCGCCATAGCCTCAATATGAGGGCGAAAATAACTCGGCATGACTCTCTTAATCGGGCCTTACCCCACAGGAAATCACCCTTAAGTTTAGATGTTCCAGTGTTTAAACTGGCCCCCCAATAGAAAAACCCCTGGGCGTCTGTCCGTGTTTCGACTCCAGGGGGTTTTCTTTTCTAACTTTGTTCCTCACACATTTATATCATCGTCCTAAATCGGCAGAAGTGTGTCTTCCTTATGACAGATTTAAAACTGGCTCAAGCCCTTCACCTTTCATCCACCCTGCGGAAACGCCTTTATTCTTCACTCAGATCCACAGGTGGAGGACAGACAAAGCTAACGAGCTGCTGAGTTTTCGGATGGGTAAAGGCTAGCTGATAAGCATGGAGATAATAGCCACAATCTCCAGGGACGGGTAATTTCTCAGTGGTGATGGCGGGTGGCAGTGCTGGTAAACCTCCAACCCCATAAAGCGGATCGCCGACGAGGGGGTAGCCAATGGCAGCAAGATGAATCCGAATTTGGTGAGGTCGTCCCGTCTGAATCGTGACCTCCAGCAGCGTGGTTGTGGTCTTACGTTGGATGACGCAACCTTCACTGTGAGCGAATAACCCATTGGAACTTGCGCCGTAGATGTAGCCTAAAACAGGGTGTGGAATCTTGCCGATGGGCTGGGTAATGGTAAATTGATTTTCCAGCGTTGGGGCAGCACCAATTAGCGCTCGATAAACTTTATAGATTTGGCGATCGCGCATTTGCTGGCTCAAGTTGGCTCTAGCCAAGGGCGATCGCGCAATCAGCATCAAGCCTGAGGTACCTCGACCTAGCCGATGAATGGGTACGGGTTCTGTTTGGGGATAGCGCTGTTGCAGTTGCCAGAGCAAGGTATGTTCCAGAAAGCCGCCTCCGGGCAAGACGGGCAGACCGGAAGGCTTGGCGATAACCAGCAAGTCTGCATCTTCGTGCAGCACCTCAAAATCGAGCGGCACCTCTGGTTCTGACCAAGGGGGACGGTGATAGGTCAAAGATTGCCCGGTTTGCAACTGAGTATTAGCCTCCACTGGTTTGCCATCCAGCAGCACTTGCCCGGCGCTGATTCGTTCCTGCCATTCTGCTGGGGTGGAGTGGCGATAGTGTTGTGTGTAGTATTGCAAAACGGTCAAACCAGCTTTGGCGCGAGTTACTTGTTCTCGATAAACCCAACCTCGATTCATACCACTTGGCCTGTCCCTAAACCCGCCCAAATTCTGACTGTAACAGCATTATTAGCGCTGAGTAGGCATTAAGGCGATCGCAAACCGCATCTCTCACAGTTCATTATTTCTCTAAAGACATTCCGCAGACAGTAGACTGTTGAGAGAATCGACAGTTACCGTTGGAGGCAGCAGTCTAGTCGAGGCAGGGTAGCGTCATGGTGCGATTACAGTTGTGGCAGTGGGTGGTTTTGGCCCTTCCGATCGTCAGCATCGTTGGGTTTCTACTCATCGCTGCCGGAGTCCAGATCCACGAATGGCACCTCAACTGGATCTGGGCTGTATTTACCTTGGGCTTGGTTGCTTGGCGGTGGATATTGGTGCGGTGGACTCAGCCTGCCTTCGACCAGATAGAAGCGGTAATGGCAGAAGTGAGCGCTGAACTGGAATCTTCCTCAGGTGCCATCACAAAGTCGCCTGAAGGCAAAGACACCACCAGTAAAGCAGAAGTCGCTTTCCAAGAAGTGTTGCAAGCAGCCCAAAGCGATGGCCCGATTTGGGAAGACTGGCAAGCCTTCTGGAATCGCTGTCAGCAGTTAGTCACGGCGATCGCCCACATCTACTATCCAGAAGTCAAATATCCTCTACTCAACATCTACGTGCCCCAAGCCTATAGCTTGATTCGGGGTACGGTGGATGACCTCGATCAGTGGATGCAAAAGCTCTCTCCAGCCCTGAATCAAGTCACGGTGGGCCAAGCTTATCAAGCTTACGAAGTGTATCGCAAACTAGAGCCTTCAGCTCGCAAGCTATGGAAAGTTTTGGGCTGGGCACAATGGTTTTTGAATCCTGCCGCTGCATTAGCTAAGCAGGCTAGCCAACGCTCTAACAGCCAAGCAACCCAGGAACTCCTAGTAAATTTGAGTCAACTGGTGCGGGAAGCAGCGCTACGAAACCTGTGTCGGCAAGCGATCGCCCTCTACAGTGGCGACACCTTACCTACCGCCACCTTCTCGACAACCACCTTCTCGACAGCCTCCCCAACCCTCCCCCAAGCCAAAACTCAAACCCTCCGCGACATCCTCTCCCAAACTGAATCGCCGGAGGTAGTGGCACAAAAACCTGTCAATATTTTGCTGGTAGGACGTACAGGCGCGGGCAAAAGTAGCTTGATCAACACTCTCTTTCAAGCCGAGTTGGCGGAAGTAGACGTTTTACCCAGCACCGACCAAATCCAGAACTACCATTGGCAAGCCCAAACAGGCGAAACCCTAACGCTGTGGGATACCCCAGGATACGAGCAAATTAACCGGGCCGAGCTGCGCGAGCAAGTACTGGACTATGCCACAACTGCCGATCTCCTTTTGCTGATTACGCCTGCTCTAGACCCAGCTCTGCAAATGGATGTAGATTTCCTGAAGGAGATCAAAACCGAGATTACCAACCTACCTGTAATCGTCATTGTCTCTCAAGCCGATCGCCTGCGCCCTATCCGCGAGTGGTCTCCTCCTTACGATTGGCAATGGGGAGAACGCCCTAAGGAGAAAGCGATCCGAGAAGCAACGCAATATCGCTCGGAGCTGTTAGGAGAGTTTTGCAACCGAGTGCTCCCGATAGTCACTGGCGATCGCCAAACAGAGCGAACCGCCTGGAACATAGATGCCCTTTCACTAGGATTAGTAGAAGCGATCGCCCCTGCCAAGCAACTACGTTTAGCTCGGTTTTTGCGCGATCGCGAAGCCCGCACAGTGGCAGCAGCCAAAATCATCGATCAATACACCTTCCAAATGGCGACCACTCAAGGACTCACTGCTTTGCTCAAAAGCCCAGTCCTCCAGTTTGTCTCCACCATGACCACCGGATCTCCTGCCTTAGCTCAACTGCTGATGCAGAAAATTCCCGTAGAGCAATTACCTGTAGTGATTGGCAAATTGCAGATGGCCTATGATTTATTCTCGCTGTTGGGTTCAGGAGATACTAAAACGCGCAATTTTGACTTACTGGCTCTCTGGCCGCTGTTACTAGATAGCCCTGTCTCCCCAGAGCGAAATGCTTGGGCCTTTGGGCATGCCCTGGTGGAATACTGGACTCAACATCTTTCAGTAGAAAAGCTTCAAGAGCGATTTGAATTTTATTTGCAACAAGTTTGAGCTATCTGGATCAATTATTAAGCGGTGCGTTTCGCTTCACGCTTACATTGAGTGGTTAAAATGAAACCTGAAGATGAATTCAAACATTTACAGTACGGTGCTGGACATAGCGATGGTATTGAAGGAGTTGGATTACTACTCTTCAAAGTTTATTGTCAGGGCAATTCAAATACTGTTTTGAAAAATGCCCGTGAGGTTCTTGAAATAGTGCTACAGCAATACGATACATTTTGGCTATCTGAGGAGGATTGGAGAGGAAAATTGCCTTTTTGGTTTGTTACAGCCTGTGCGCCTGAACGTTCGTTAGCAGAAGTAGAAGAAGACATAGTTAAATGGCGGGCACTTTCCAGTGAAGAACAGCAATGTCAGGCGGAGGAGGAAAGCTGGTCTGTCATGGAATGGATTAGCTGGTTTGAACCTAGCGATGATCCCTTTAACCAACGTACTTGGTTTTGGTGGGACGCATCTATTAAAGATCCCGATCTACTAGTAGTTACTGTTGAAGTAGTAGATATTCCCGTTCCCCTAGGAGCGTTGCTCTGGCTATTGAAAGCATCAGGAGCATTGAAGATAGAAGAGGCAGAAAAAGACGATACGGTATCTTCATGGCACTTGAGCTAGCAGTAGAATTCATTAGAGCGATCGCACTGATAGCAGGGTAATTGCAGATGAACCTGCTAGAGGGAAGTAAGTGCGATCGCCCATTTTGTAAAGCGCGTCGCAGCACCAAATAAAATTGGTCAAGCTGTTAACGTGTACCGAAATAAAAGTGATTTTGTACATAGAACACTGGGATCGCCACAATGGTTAAAGACATAACCAACAAAATCATTTTTGCTCTCTCCCAGTCATCACTTTGGAATCGAAATAAGTTTCTTACTCATTTAGAAGTGCTTGCCCAAGCAGTTAAGGGTGGGATTCTAGACTGGGACGAATATGCTGGTGAAAATTGGGGAAGAGTTCTAACTTTAGGGGAACCCATCGTCTACTTACACAAATCTGCTCCTATAATTTTTATTCAAGAGAATTTTCAAAATCTAGTTGCACAATCTGAAGATTTGCATTGCTTACTTTTTTCTCATGTGGATGAAGAAATTTATGCTTTAGATGAGAAATTTTTTGAGCAATGGTCCGAGGGGCGCTCTAAGTCAGGAGGATTAAAAAATGAATCTTTATCAGTTAGTGATATATGGTGGGCGACTGTACTCTAGATAAAAGCGATCGCCTTTTGAGCGGTGCGTTGAGCTTCGCTTAACACACCGTACGCCTCATGGTTTTCGGTACGCTCTCTTTCTTGACGCAGCTCAGCAAAATTCGAGTAGAGTTCTTGACCTATCACTTTAGTTGCAAAAGGTTGACTAGTAAATCGTCCTAGCCAAGCGCGATCGCCGTAGAGTAAATGGTTCAGCGTGCCATGAATCGACTTAAAGAAAGCGCCTCGATCCTGCTTACGCTCCGCATCTGGAATTTCAGCACAGACAGCATAGAGTTTCTGGTTCATCCATTGGTTATACGCCGCCATCGTTTGGCAGTATTCACTATCAATCACAGACGGCTTCTTATGATCAGAGGGATAGATTTAAACTAACAAGACCTTTAAGTGGCGCAGATTCTTCTACACCACTTAAAACCATTACATATATTTTTCTGGAGGGGATCTAGGAGACGCAGCCGTCCCTCAGCAGGGGTTTGGGGGCAGGTGCCCCCAAAGGCTTGGCATTTAGCTCAAACAGAGATTACCAGAGACCCTGAACTCCCTCATCAGCCGTAGCACCTGTAGGTTCTTCTTCTGCACCAGTAGTCGGGCTGACTTGATCATCACCTTGAGTGGTAGCAGGAGCGGTTTGGTTGGGCTGAGTTGTGGTAGAACGCTGAATCTGAGTTTCGCTCTCTACAGATCGCTGAATTGTAGCATCTGATTCACCTGTAGTCTCTGTAGTAGAACCAGCAGGTGACTGCATTTGCTCCATTGTCGAACCACCAGTAGGCTCATCGGTAGGAGTAGCTTGCTGAGTACCCATCCCGCCAGTTGAACCACCCGTTGGTTGGCCCGTAGTAGGCGTAGATTGAGCCGTCTGACCGCTGCGATTATAGGGAGCCTCGCTAAAAATACTAGGAGTAGGATTCACTTGGGCACCAGCGGGCAAACCAACCAAAGTGGTAGCGCCAAGAACACCTGTGAGAATCGCAAGAGTTTTGCTTAAGTACTTATGTCCGTTCATTTGTATCTCCTCTACCTTAGTCCTAAAAAAGGATTTAATTGCTTTTAAATCGATGTTTTGGGTTTCTACACCAATGCAGCTTATGGCAACCCGATATTTACGAAGTGTAAATAGCTATCAGCAGCTCGTTGTCTCCCTTCAGACGGATGTTGCTCTACCTTAAGGCTGAGCTTGCTAATAAAAGGCTGAAAACTCGTTAATTGTTAGAAAAAAATCAAGAAAACCTGACCTAGGCTCCCCCAGTTCACGGAGTCACCTTAACAGGTGTACCCAAACTCACTGTTTGAAAAAGTTCCTCCACATCTCGGTCATACATCCGCACACAACCGTGTGAAGCCGCCCGACCAACCGATTCCGGATTTGGGGTGCCGTGGAAGCCAATCCAATTCTTACCATTGGTCCAAAAGCCAATCCAGTAGCGGCCTAAAGGATTTTCAGGATCTCCTCCCTTCACCGATTCACCTGTTAGAGGATGAATCCAACGCGGATTCCGTAGTTTTTGCTGTACCCGCCAAGTTCCTAAAGGCGTTTCCCAACCAGACTTACCAACCGCGATCGCATAGCTTTTAACTGCAACATCTCCTTGATAGAGCGTTACCCGCCGTTTACTGCGGCTGATTTCTAAACGCATGGGTTGCTCAACGGAGGAGTTGGCTGGAATGGCCGCTGGTGCAGATGGTGTAGATGGCGAAATTGATCCTGGTACTGATGTCGGCGTTGATGGTGAGATCGGTACGGTCGGAGCTAGTACATCAGCAGCTTGCGATAGTTGAGGGACAGAAACAGGTGCTAGTAAACCTAACAGCAACGGCAAGCTAACTCGATGGAGTAAGTTCAGCATTGTTATCTTTTGACTGCATCTCATGAGTTAAAGCAATGCTATAGATAAAAGCAGCGACAAAGCAAACCCGCATCCGTCACAAGCAAGAAATTTAGCTGCTGGTATAGCAGTACTGATAAAGGTTAAGACGGGGTACAGGGGTTTCACCCCTGGCTGGGGGCGAAGCCCCCACACCCCCTTTGCCCTAAACTGGATGCGTAGCACTATAATTATCCAAGGGCAATTATTCAGGATTGAGTGACACTTCCAACAAGTGGAAATGAGGATGGTCAGGATTGGCTTTTCTCAATAAAGGCAGGGAGACGTTATAGACCGGGATATTGCTGCTGGTATGCCCTTCTAGCTGACCATTGTGAGCGTGACCATGAAAAGCCGCTGTAACTGAGTAACGATTTAGCGGTTCTTCCAAACGGCTAGAACCTAAAAAGGCAAAGATTTCCGACGGCTCTCCCTCAACCGTTTCTTGAATTGGGGCATAGTGCAGAATGGCGACTCGATGAGGCGTTTCTAGTCGAGCTAAAGCAGCTTCCAGCTTTAATGCTTCATCTACGGCTTCATGCACAAACCGCTTGATGCCTGCTTCTCCCCAAGCTCCCAACGCTTTAGAGCCAAACCCGCCAGCAAAGCCTTTGACTCCTGCAAAGCCCACTCCTGCAATTTCGCAGGCTTCACCATCTAGAATCTTGACCCCAGCCTGTTCCAAGATCTCCTTCACCTCGTCTTGCTGACCTGACTCATAGTCATGATTGCCAAAGACTGCGATCGCTGGAATCCTGGCTGCGGTCAATTCCTTGACTAAAACATGCGCTTCCTCTGGCAAGCCGTAATCTGTTAGATCACCACATAACAACAAAACATCTGCTTGCTCGCTCGCTTGCGAGAACAGCGGTGCTAACTCTCCCTGAGAGGTTTTAGTGCAATGAATGTCTCCCACTGCGGCTATCCGCACACAGTCTGTTTTGCGAGTATCGTTTGCGATCGCCATTCTTTACCTCCCGTCCCAGTTTGCTGGTTGCTTCTGCCCCCGATCATGCCGTGACTGAGGTAGGCTTACCTGTTTCTTGAGGTATATTTCCTTACTTCTGAGAACTCGAAGCGAGGGAGCAGGTTCGCTCTCTGGATTGAGGCGATCGCTCTACGGTTGCGTCAGGGTAGAAGATACCACTTTAGCCGCCCGTATTGCCGTCTCAGCAAGTGTATTAGCGGGGGCTACTTGTTCAACTTTAAAATCATTTTTAGAGAACCACAATGCAGTCCCACGCCATACACTTAGCTGATCTTGACCCGCACATTCGCGACTTTTATTGTCGATCGGTCCGGGTCTTGCAACAAGCTAAAGTTCCGTTCTTAATTGGCGGCGCTTATGCCTTTGAGCGCTATACGGGCATCGCTCGGCCCACAAAAGATTTGGACCTGTTTCTGCATCCACGAGATGTCCAGCGAACCTTTGAGGTCTTTGCTGCGGCAGGATATGAAACAGAACTATCAGTCCGTCATTGGTTAGGTAAAGCCTTTTGCGGCGATAACTTTGTGGATCTAATCTTTAGCTCCGCCAATGGTTGCGCCCCGGTTGATGATGTTTGGTTTGAGCACGCCATCACCGAAGAAGTGTTAGGAATGACGGTACAAATCTGCCCCATTGAGGAGACAATCTGGTCTAAGTCCTATGTGATGGCCCGCGATCGCTTTGATGATGCGGATATTGCCCATCTATTGCTAGCCTGCGGTCAGGAATTAAACTGGTCACGCTTGCTATCTCGGTTTGGAGGTCATTGGCGAGTGCTATTCAGTCACTTGGTCCTGTTTGGCTTTGTCTATCCCGGAGAGCGATCGCGCATACCAGAGTGGGTGATGAATCAGCTGCTCCAGCAGTTGCAGCAGGAAACTCAAGCAGCTCCAAATTCAGAAAAGATATGCCAAGGGACGCTCCTAGCACCATTGCAATATCGGCCTGACATTGAGGAATGGGGCTATAAAGATGCTCGGCTTCATCCTCCCAGCAATCTCTCTCAAGCTGATGTTGAGCAGTGGACAGAGCATTTAATTCAAGAAAAAGAGGCTTAGAAGTTGTTTGAAAAGTGATGCTGGTTACTCGGACAGCCCCTAACCCCTAATATTGGCAGGGTGGTTTGATACAACGAAAGCGTTCCGAACCAAGCCCCCCTAGCCCCCAAATTATAGCCCTAGCGGGCATAGCAGAAAGGGGGGGACAAGACTCAAAGTCCCAAAGGCAAGACTCAATTTAGGAACTGGAGCTTTGCAATGGTAGCCTCAGTTAACTCAATGCCCTGCGGGTCTACATCGCGAGCCTCCGACTGAAAGAAAACCAAAACAACTTGTAACTGCTGCATCGTCACAGGCACACCCAAACCCGCTTTAACACCAAAGGCTCTGGCAATTTGGTGCCGCAGAAAGTAAGATTCTGATTCCGCAGACACATCGACCATCCACTCTGGAGCTTGGGTAGCCCACACTCGTCCGGGCAATCCTTCCCCAGCCTGCAACACAAACTCTTGACTACAGGCGTGAAAATGCTCCCAATCAAGTTGGCGATCGCGGCTCAACCGAGTCTGAGTTTGCCATATTGAACTGATGTGGAGCATTTTGTCAGCGATCGCGACCCAAGCTTCGCCATACTCCCAACCGATCGTTTCACAAACCGTTTTGAGCATCGCCTTAAGAACGGGATCAATCTTTGATAAGTCAGATCTTGGGGAGGTAGCAACCAGTAAGGGTGAACAATCTTCTATCACTTGTGTTGGCTCGCTCATGGAAAGGTTACGCCTCAAGGGTTGAATCAGGGCTACCGACTCTGCAAATGCAGGACAAATGCAGGGGGAAATCAGTCCTAGCTTATTCTGAGAAATTGGCCCAAGATTTTCGGTAGCAAGGCCGACTGTTTGAGGCGAGGTTAGATTAGCTGTAGTATTGCTTGCGTTGCTGCGATGCTTAAATCTAGGGTGTTGAAATCAGGATGGGCTGGTAAGCTCTAGGACACTGGGCCTGATTTTGATTAACCTTGAGAAAATAAGCGATCGCACACCCCGACTCACAGACAAGGACGAGACCAATGAAGCGCCAGAATCAAGACATTTTTGCATTGGTACCGCGTGGCGGTATTGCCCTCTCTATCCTCCTACTGTCTGTGGGTGTTGCCAATGCTCAACCCACGCGCTCCAAAACGTTACTCCCTCTAGACTCCAGCCTGGTTGCTCAGCAGTTGGATGTCTTGCCGTCGGGTGAACTCATAGCGCAAGTGCCGTCCAACGAAGTCGTAGCAGAGCAGGTGCAGGCAGAAGTTAACCGCACCTTAGGACGTGCCATTACCTTATTTAATGTCTTGTTGACGGTTCTGATTGTGCTGCTTGGCACCGCGATCGCCACACTTTGGTTCTTGCGCCGCGCTGTGATTAACGAAATTGCTATCCGCGCCAAAGAGCAGATTGAAGAACTGGGGACGTTGGAAGTACAGGTCACGAAAGCCACTGAAGATGCCAGAGACGTCCTCGATGCGGCAGAAGCGATCGCTGAGCGAGTGGAGCATGAAGCCAAAAATCTGCAAAAACGCATGGCCCAAGAAAAAGGCCATCTTGCCGATCTTGCTATTGACTTGAGCGAAACCAAATCGCAATTATTAACCGAATTACAAACTCAACTCCAAACCGCGAAGCAACGATTAGCTGAATTTGAGTCAGACTTTACGACGCATATTGCCGAGCTGCAATCGGGTAGCCAAGAACGTCAAGCTCGAACTCTAGAGACTTTTGCCATTGCAGAACGCGATTTTGCCACCCAACTCACCCAACTCCAAGCGATCGCCCAACAACACAAAGAGTCGATCGTGGCTGACTTAGAAGCCGTCAAAGCCGAATTTACCCCGCAAGTCACCGAGCTGCATACGGTAGCCCAGCACCAGCAAGCGGAAGTGCTAGAAAAACTGCACCAGTCGGAGCAACACTTCGTCGGGCAGCAAGCAGAAGTACTAGAAAAATTGCATCAATCGGAGCAACACTTTGTTGGGCAGTTGGCCGAGTTTATCGCGATCGCTCAACAACGCCGAGATGTGACACTGCAAGACCTGGAAACAGTCAAAACTGAGCTAACCCCTCAACTGAGCGAATTGCACACCGTTGCTCAACGGCAACAAGAACAAGTCCTTCAGGATTTGCAGCGATCGGCCCAAGGGTTTACGGCTCAACTTACCGACTTGAAAACCACAGTCCAACAGCAAAAAGAGCAAGGCATCGGCAATCTAGAAGCAGTACGCTCTGACTTTGCTTCATACTTGGTGCAATTGCAGACAGCCGCCCAGCAACAACAAGAGCAAGTTTTACAAAAACTCCAGCAGTGGCAACAAGACTTTGCCATGCAGCTCACTGATTTACAGGTCAGCTTGCAGCAGCAGCGTGATCAAGGCGTGGGCGACTTAGAAACCGTCCGGGCTGAATTTGCGGCGCAATTGGCACAGTTGCAAACTGGGGCACAACAACACAAAGACACCATCCTGCAAGACCTGGAGCAGCTCAAATCTGGATTTGCCCCTCACTTAGCCGAACTCGAAGCTGCCACCCGCCACGAGCAGGAACAAGTCTTGCAAGGGTTGCAGCGATCGCAACAGGACTTTGCCGCGCAACTAGCAGCGCTCCAGGCCGCAGTGCAACAACAGAAAGATCAAGGCTTGGGCGACCTAGACCGCGTTCGCTCCGACTTTGCCGCTGAGTTAGCCCAACTGCAAGCCAGCGCCCAGCAGCACAAAGAAACGGTATTCCAAAGCCTGGAGCAACAGAAAACCGATTTTGCCCCTCGTCTGGAAGTGCTCTACACCAACGCCCAACGCCAGCAAGAGCAACTTCTCCAGCAATTGCAAAAGTCACAGCAGGACTTTGCCAATCAACTGGCAGGGTTGCAAACGGCGGTACAACAACAAAAAGATCAAGGCTTGGGCAATTTGGAGCAAGTACGAACTGACTTTGCCGCTCGGTTGGCTCAGTTACAGCAAGACGCTCAAACTCAAGCACAACAAAAGAGCGTCCAAATTTTGGGCAACTTGGATCGCGCCGAAACCGAATTTGCCACCCAGTTGGTACGGCTTCAAACTGATACAGGCAACCATAAAGACGCTGCCGTCCAGAATCTAGAGCAGTTAAAGTCAGAATTTGCCGCCCGCCTAACCGAACTGCAAACTGGGGCACAGGCTCAAAAAGATCAGATCTTGCAGCAACTCGCAGAGATCTCACCGCAACAGATCGCGGAAGGTTTCATGTCCGATATGCAGCAAAAATTGCAAAGCCTGAGCGAACAGATTGCCACTGTAGCAGCCGCGCAATCGCAACTTCAAACCCTGCGTGACCAAATTACCGCTTTAGAATCTGCGACTCAGCCGCAATTACAAGCGCTAAACGACCAAATCACGACGGTGCAATCTGAAATTCAACCCCAGTTGCAAACCCTGGCTGAGCAACTCACCACCCTCCAGACCAACCGCCCAGAGCTATTCCTGCGGCCTGATGAATTTGTGGAGCAAGGCAATCGCGCCTTTGAAGCGGAGCGGTATGAAGAAGCGATCGCCGCCTTTGACAAAGTCTTGGAACTCAACCCCAGCCATACAGACGCGCTCTACCACCGGGGTTTGGCCCTGAAGGAATTGCAACAGTACGATGCCGCCTTTGCCACCTTTGAGAAAGTGGTGCAAACGGAACCCAATAATTACAAAGCATGGCTGAGCCGTGGCTTAACCTTGGGTCGCCTGAAGCGTTACGAAAACGCGATCGCCTCCTTCGATCAAGCCCTAGAGCTAAAGCCTGACTATCACGAAGCTTGGGTTAACCGGGGCGTAGCACTTGGCACCCTACAGCAACCCAAAGAAGCGTTCAAGTCCTTCGACAAAGCAGTACAGTACCAACCAGATGATGCCGTGGCTTGGATGAATCGAGGCTTGGCACTGCTGGAAGTGCAACAGTACGAAGAAGCGATCGCCTCGTTTGATAAAGTAATTGAGCTGAAGCCAGAATCCCCCAAAGCTTGGGATAAGCGCGGTTATGCCCTAGTGCAGTTAGGCCGCGACCCCGAAGCCCTAGAAAGCCTAGACAAAGCCTTGAAGCTGCAACCAGACTATGCAAGTGCAGTCTACAACAAAGCCAACTGCTACGCCCTACAGGGTGAGGTAGAACCCGCGCTACAAAACTTGAAACGCGCGATCGAACTTGATCCGAAGTACCGGGAAGAAGCCAAAACCGATATCGCCTTCGATCGCCTCTGGGAAGATGAATGGTTCCGCCAGTTGATTGAAGCCTAGAAATTGCCTAAGGGTAGGGGCGAAGCATTCGGTAAATCGATTCTCTCTGAGACTCAAAATCGCTGCCCGAATGCTTCGCCCCTACGGTTTCGTCAGACTAATTGAGACTGAAATTAAATTTTTTTGATATGACTCAGCAATTACAAGCCCTCAACACAACTGCCACCACAGAAATGAGTGGCACTGTGCAACAGTTTCTCTGGACTTATCAAGGCCAGCAATTTGCGATCGCCTATGAAACCCTAGGCCAAGGCGCACCTGTGCTACTGCTACCCGCTTTTAGCACCGTTTCTACACGGGCAGAAATGGCAGGACTTGCCCAACGGTTGGCGGCTGAGTTTCAAGTTACGGCGATCGATTGGCTGGGGTTTGGAGAATCCGCTCGCCCCCCAATCAACTACGAACCCGTTGTCTATCACCAGTTGCTGCAAGACTTCGTCCGAACGGTGTTTCAGCAGCCTGTGGCGATTGTGGCAGCAGGCCATGCCGCCGGATACGCGATGAAGTTAGCACAACAATCTGGTGTCTTGTCTCGCGTGGCTCTAGTCGCTCCTACTTGGCGCGGCCCTCTACCGACAATGGGAGTGCAGCCCAAAGGCGCAGGTGTAGTGCGAGACACTGTGCGATCGCCCCTCCTCGGTCAAGCGCTCTACAAACTCAACACCACCCCGTCTTTTCTAGCGTTGATGTATCGTCGTCACGTCTATGCTGACCCCGCCAACGTCACGCCAGAGTTCGTCGATCGCCGCTGGCATAGCACCCAACAACCCGGTGCCCGCTTTGCCCCTGCCGCCTTTGTCACCGGAGCCTTAGACCCCGTCCGCGATCGCGCTGATTTCTTAACTTGGTTCCAACCTTTACCCACCCCAATCATGGTCGTGATCGGCGAACAAGCCCCACCCAAATCTAAAGCCGAGATGGAAGCGATCGCAGTCTTACCGGGTGTGGAGTCGAGACAAATTCCGGGGTCTTTGGGTCTGCATGAGGAATATCCCGCAGCCGTTGCCGAGGTAGTTTTGCCCTTTTTGCGATCGGCACTGTGACGTTTGGAGTTTAATTTGTGGCACTTCGAGACCTGAAGGCGAGGTTTGGTGTCTGAACCTAGCACTTGAGGTTTTGTAGCTGAAGTTTTGGGTTTAGGGGTTGAAGTGTGAGAGTTGGAGGGCGATCGCTCTCACAGCTTTTAGAAGTTTCGGATGATAGTCTCTCTACAGCCAACTTTAGGAGAGTCCTTATGTTTGAAAAAAAGAAGCCACAGTCGGATCAGCTCCCACAATCACAGTCGATTGATGGCGCGAATGTGGTGGGGAGTCAGATACAGATGACCCAGGCAGGACGGGATGCCACAGCGAATCAGGTAGGCAATCTAGCAGCACAACAGCAAGGACTAGGACTAACTGGGGCAGATATTGTCAAGCTGTTGGAAGAGTTGGAGACAGAAGTAAAGGCAGCTCAGTTACCTGCGGATCAAGAGGAAGAGGCATTAGACTATCTCAAATCGGCGAAGCGAGAAGCAAAGCAGGAAGACGCCGATAAAGATGTAGTGGCGAAGAATCTCAAGCGGATGGGAGATGCGATCGAAACAGCAGACAAAGCCACGAAGCTATGGGACAAGACACAAGCAGTCTTTAAAGAAATTGCTCCTTGGCTAGGTGCTGCGACAAAATTCCTGGGTTTATAGCTAGTTTGGATTACTTTAAAGACAACTAAATTCTGCTGACTTAGCGTCTCTAACCATAAATCAGCAGTTAAGCATTGGATAATCTGCTGCTGTCAGCCTCAAAAACTTCATGGCCTCTCCCGATCCATTTCAAAAGCAATCGATCGCTAACAGCAGTTTTACCGATAGCGACACCCAACAATCTCAGGCAGGGCGGGACGCTTTAAGTTTTCAAAATTCCAGTAGCAACCAAGCAACCATCAATAATACGGTGGTGAATTTGTTTGGATCTAGAGAAGCTGTGTCGTCTGCGCCACGGGTTGATTGGGAATGGGCAGCCCAGATTCTTCAACAGCAACGGGTAGAGGTGCGGAAGCGGTTAAAGGATACCCTGGCACAGCAGCAAGCCAGGATGGAAGTTGGCTTGGAGGAGCAACCCCAGCAGGTGAATCGATCGCCCTTAGCAGCCATGAGGACGTTAAGTATTGAAGGGCAAGCATCTCAGACTCTAAAAATAGAGCAATTGCTGATCGAGGTCTTTGGTCGAGAAGATATCGAAGGCAAGCTGCTGATTTTGGGAACGCCAGGGGCAGGCAAGACTACAGCACTGTTGGGGTTGACTGAACAACTCTTGAACGGAGCGATCGCCAACCCTCGCACCATCATTCCCGTAATTTTTGAGCTTTCTACGTGGAGGAATGATAACCAGAGCATTCGCGATTGGTTAGTTGAGCAGCTTTACGACAACTTTGGCGGCGATTGCAAGCTGAAGTGCTATGAGCAATGGCTAGACAAACGAGTGTTATTGCCGTTAATAGATGGGCTGGATGAGTTGGGTCTAGCTCGGCAGAAAAAATGTACGGTCAAGCTGGATGAATTTGCTCAACATTATCCGCAGCTTGTAGTTTGTTGTCGGGTGAAGGAATTTAAGACTGCTGAGGTGCGGTTAGGTAATTTGCGAGGCGCACTCTGTTTGCAGCCATTAAGTGATGAGCAAATTCAGACTTATCTACAAGCAGTCAATCGCGTTGAGTTGTGGCAGCAAATTCAGGCAACGCCAGAGATGCAGCAGATGATATTGCCAACCTCTGAAGGAGCGCTAGGGTTGTTACGAGTGCCTTTATTTGTGGCAATGGCAGCAACAGTTTATAACCAGCAACCATTTCGCACGAAAGCCGAACTGCTGGAAAAGTACGTTGAAGAGCAGTTAAGCTACGACAAGCGGCAGAGAGATCGCCGCAAAGAAAATCGTCAGAGTACATGGGCTTTTGCCACGGTGGCAAAAGAGCCTAAATATTTACAAACACGAACCTATCTTGGCTGGTTGGCTGGTCAACTACAAAGGCAAAACCAAGTAGAGTTGTTGATTGAGCAAATGCAACCAAGCTGGCTTAACATACCAAAGCATAAACGCTCCTATTGGCTGGCTATTGGGCTGATTCGTGCGCTAGTTGTTGGGCTAATTGCTGGGCTGATGTTTGGGCTGATTCGCGAGCCAATTTTTGGACTAGTTTCTGGGCTAGTTATTGGGCTAAGTTTTGGAATCACCGTTGGGTTAATTTCTGATCTAATTGTTGGACTGGATGATATTACACCGACTGAATCTTTTCAAATTTCACTGTTGAGGACAGCGAGACGAGAAATTTTGAAAGAATTCAAGATTGGGCTGATTGCTGGGCTAGTTATTGGGCTAACTTTGGGACTGATGTTTGGGTTAGTTGGTGGACTAATGTTTGGGTTAGTTTTTGGGCTGATTGCTGGGCTTGTTTTTGGATTGATTGTTGGGTTAGTTGGTGGACTGATTTTTCGGCTGAAAGTTGAATTGAAAGTACGAGCGCAGCCAAATCAGGGCATTCGCAACTCTTTTTACAGCATGTGCTTTGTCTCACTCTTCGGCTATCCGTTGGGGGTAATACTTGCCGCAGTAGGGCCATTATCAGGTTCAATGGCTCGTGCAATCCGCGAAGGTAAATCTCTAGAGGCTATTTTAGGGATTGTTTCTCAAACTATTTCGGTTTCACTGATCCCTGGCATTTTTGGGGCGCTACTTTTGGGATTGTTGGCTGGCGGTGGTGTTGAATGTATTCAGCACCTTTGTCTTCGCTTCGTTCTTACCCGTGCTCACGCTACCCCCTGGAACTACGCCCGCTTCCTCAACTACTGCACAGAGCGTCGTCTGCTTCAGCGCATTGGGGGTCGTTATCGCTTCATCCACCGTGAACTCCTCGACCACTTTGCAGGCACCCCTCCCCAACCCCTCCCCGACGCGGAGAGAGGCTTTTAATTGTATTGCTCCCCTTCCCTAGTAGGGAAGGGGCTGGGGGTTAGGTCTTAACGCGACAACGCATGAATATCAATTGACAACGTTAGCTCCCGCCATGCCACTGGAATCGTAATCGTCTCCAACTTAAAACCGTGCTCCGTTGCCAGCTCAATAAACTTCTTAGCGATCGTGCGTTGCGGATCACTGATGTAGGCAGTACCACCGAGAGCTAGCAGTTGCGCGATCGCCTGCAAAATCGGCAAATGATTCCGCTCCTCATACAACACATCTGCCGCCAAAATGTAGTCGAACTGTTGCGTCAGAGTAATCTCTCGCCAATCCAGCAGTTGAGTTTTGATAGTGACTTGATTCGCCGAAGCATTAAGTTGGGCAAAGTCTAGCGCTTCGACAAAGTAATCTGTAGTGAGCATCTGTGCCCCCGCGATCGCCCCTGCCACACTCACCACTCCCACTCCAGACCCCAACTCCAAACAACGAGCTTGCCGAAACCGAGCGTGAGTCAAGACAAACTCAGCCAAAGCGATCGAAGCAGGCCAAATTTCGGCCCAGTAGGGCATCCGCTCATCTTTCTGGAAGTCGTCGGGGTCAATTTTGTCTAGCAGTTCGTAGTTATTGGCGACGTTAAAGATGGTCAGTTTTTGACCCGCGATCGCGTAGGTGGTTTCAGCTAACTGGTACTCACTGGCTAGCTGATTTTGGAGAGTTTGATTCATGACTAAGTGTGACTGCAACGGATAGCAGAGCGGTTAAGCTAGCTTGCAAAGCATTTTGATTTTGAGCCTCTAGTTATGGTACAAGCTGCCGACAATCTAATTGCTCGCCGCACCTTTGATGCACAAACACTCGTCACAGAATTTCCTCCTCGTTTTTACGATCCCAATAAACAGCTGGTCTACGACATAGCTTGTCCCGCAGGAGCTGTGCATCAAGGTAAAATTGTCTTCTCTCGCTGGCGCAAAATTAGCCTGCCCGAAACCCTAGATCCCACCCAACACCAAACCGCCTACGAACCAAGAGCAGACTATTTTGGTTATGAACCCTTACCGCCAGGCAGTTCTGTGGTGGAGTGGTATCTCAACTTCGCTCATTACGACTTATTTTGTGCCTACGATGGGCCTTTGTTTGCTCAAGATGAAATGCAAGTCGCAGAGCATCCAGCTTTGGGTTCACTTCGAGAAGCCTTGTTAGCTTCCGACCTACAACCCCTCACCGTCGAGAATGGCGAACCCACACCTGCACTGATCATGGGAGTCGAACGACGTTGTGCGATCGCCACAGATCCCAACCCAGAGCGCGATCGTCCCTACGGTCTTTATGGCAACAACTTTGCTATGGCCAGCACAACCGCTATTGAACAAGCCACCACAGTCCTGAATCCACCCACCATCAGCAACATCCTGGCAATGGAAGCACCTGCGGGCGGCTATGGCAGCTACAAACTCAAGGAGATTGAATACATTCTTAGTACAGCCTTTACAGGATTTACCGCAGCCCGCATCGAATCAAGCTTAAACGTAGACCGCACCCACCAAGTCGTAATTCATACTGGATTTTGGGGCTGTGGAGCCTACGGCGGCAATCGTGTCCTCATGGCTTTGCTACAGATATTAGCCGCGCATTTAGCCCGAATTGATCGATTGGTTTTTCACACCGCCAACTCCAGCGGCACAGAAGACTTCACCAAAGCCGTAGAAATCATGCAGCAGTTGATCCCAGAAGAAAGCCCAGTCAAAGTCTCAGACTTGCTACAAAGCATTGAAGCGATGAAATTTCAGTGGGGTATCAGTGACGGCAACTAGAGCTTTGGTAATAAAGCGATCGCTAACTTGCCCTAATTTCCCTGATTTTCTCCTCAAACACCTGTAGAGTCGATTGGTTTATTTTGAGGAAATAAAAATGGGCTGGTTAGATCGAATCTTTGGTCAAGAAAAAGCAGATGCCGCACCCGCAGCACCGACCGCAACTCCATCTACCCCTACCGCAGCAACCACACAGGCAGCTACCTCCGCCCCCGCCACCATTCCACCTGAACGAGTTGGACTGAACGGCGAATATGACCAAAGCGGTTTAGCCAAGCGCGTCGCCCAAGCCTTCGATCGTGACCCCAACGTCGGCGACATCGAAACCCTCTGGGTCGCTCAAACAGGCAGCACCGTCGTTCTCAAAGGCAAAGCCCCCAACGAACAAGAACTCCAAACAATGGTCGCGATCGCCCGTGGCATCAACGGAGCTACAGAGGTAGACACCAGCCAAGTCACCATCGGCGAATAAGTCGCTTGGGTTGGGACGCTAGAGGCTGATTGGAGGCTATAGGGTTAAGGGTTAGAATTCGCTAAGCTACAAGCCTTGGAGCGCTTGATGCAAGAGATCGCGATGCATTAACGCGCGATCGACCAAGGACTGAATTTGATTCGCTGAAAGCGGCTCACCATTGGCATAGCACTCTATCCAAGCTTGGCTAATGGCATGGGCATCATCAGGCATCACTGGATGCGGCGAACCACCGACCAAATCCCAACCCGGAATCTCTAGCTCACTCATCAGTTGGCTCACTTTAGGGTCGTAGCTGAGGGCAAAACAGCGGCATCCCTCGGCTGCGGCCATAATTAGACCGTGGTAGCGCATCGCGATCGCCATCTCTACGCCCCGAAACACCCCTTTGAGTTGTTGCGGATCGCTCAAACTGAGAATTTTGCTAGGTCCAGGCAGTTGAGGTTGAATGGCTTCGGCGATCGCCAAGTCCTGAGCAGGTTGAAACGGCACCAGCAAAATGCAAGTTTGGGTTGCTTTTTGGAAATCGATCAGAGCCTGAGTAAAGGTAGCTAGGCGTTCGGGGGTGAGGGAGGAGTGCGATCGCAGAGCAACCGCCACGCGTGGTGCTGGCAAATCCCACAGCCCTTCGACGAGTTTTGCTTCCAAGGCCCAAACAGGGTCAGGCGCGAGTAGAAATGGCACTTGCCACTCAGATAAAAGGGCAGCAGAACCTTGATCTCGCACGCTCACCGCATCACAGTTGGTAAAAGCTTGACGAGCCAACCACCGGGTAAAACTACGATTTAAGGGGCCAACTCCCTGCGCCCAAGCAATCGTTTTGAGGCCAAATCGTTGCGCTAAGCCCATCAAGCCCCCGTAATAAACTGGGCTAGCGGCACTGGTCACATCTTGCATTAGGCTACCGCCACCCCAAATCAGGACATTGGCTTGTTTGAGGGCAGGAACTAAGACTTGAGGGGTTTTGCGATCGCAGGCTTCCACGCCATAAGCAGCTTGAGTTTGGGCTGAGTCACCCGACAGCACGATTGGGGTGACATGGTTAGGGAGCATTTGCAGCAGCGAGGCCAGCAGGGCTTCGTCTCCCCCGTTGCCTTTGCCATAATAGCCACACAAGACCGCCCGAACTGATTCCATCCTCTGACTCCCGTACTGTCAACCTTACAATACCGGAGTTCTGGAAGCGGTAGCATAAAAAGTTAGTGACACGGTTTTGTGTCGGCAGCAATTTGGGTGAGGCGTAACATGCACGCACTTTCAATTCCTACTTGGATTATTCATATTTCTAGTGTGCTGGAGTGGATGGCGGCGATTTGGCTAATCTGGACGTATGCTGAGGTGAGCCAAAATCGGGCTTGGCGATCGCTTTCGTTGGGAATGTTGCCTGCTTTGGTGAGTGCAATGTGTGCTTGTACTTGGCACTTTTTTGATAATCCTGCTTCTTTGGAGTGGTTGGTGACATTTCAGGCGGCGATGACGGTGGTGGGGAATTTTACGTTGTTGTTTGCGGGTTGGTGGATTTGGCGGGCCAGCCGTAAGGGTGATGTGGTGCCACCTTTGGACTCAAAATAATGTTGTGGGTTGTTTTTACTCTAAAATCCGAGCCTTGAGGGCACTCGCCCCCAAACCCCGCTGAGGGACGGTTGCGTCCCCCAGACCCCCTCCAGACGGGTCTAGCTGTGAGTATTTCGATATCCAGCCAAATTCCTAAAGCCCAACTTTTAACTCTTCTTTCATCCTTCCTCCCTCATCCTTCCTCCTTTTTCTTTCCTCCCTCATCCTTCCTCCTTCATCCCTTCCCCTCATGTCCAAAGAATCTCTCTTCGCTATCTCGCTGTTTCCCTACTTGGGTTTTCTCTGGTTTCTGACTCGGTCTGGGCAGACGCCTCGCTTAGCTTTGATTGGGTTTTATTTGACGTTGCTGTTTGTGGCGGTGACGATTCCGGCGGGTATTTATGCCAAGGTGGCTTATGGGGCGAATTTGGCGGATATTGATTGGCTACATGGGGGGGCGGAGTTGTTCTTGACTCTGTCGAATATTTTTGTGGTGGTGGGGTTTCGGCAGGCGGTGGTGGAGAAGCAGCGATCGCTGCCCTAAGTGCTCTCTTTGCCGTGGCACCAGGATTCTCGGCTATAGTTGGGAAAGCAATTGGCAAGTTGCGAGAAGTGAACACGCCACCAGTCAAAACGCCACAACTAGAAACATTGGAGTTAACTCGGCTTTGCAGATAACGTTTTTAGGAACTAGCTCTGGAGTCCCCACGCGATCGCGCAATGTTTCGAGCGTGGCCCTTCGTTTACCGCAGCGGGCGGAGGTTTGGCTGTTTGATTGTGGGGAAGGGACTCAACATCAATTTCTCCGTAGTGACCTCAAGGTCAGTCAGTTGAGCCGCATTTTTATCACCCACATGCACGGAGATCACATCTTTGGCTTGATGGGTTTACTGGCTAGCTGTGGTTTGGCGGGAAGCCCGACTCGAATTGATATTTACGGCCCCCCAGGACTGGATGAATATCTGCGGGCCAGCGGTCGTTATTCACAGACGCACTTTTCTTATCCGATCAAGGTGCATACGGTGCAGCCGGGCGTGATCTATGAAGACGATGAGTTTGTGGTTAGTTGTGGCCCGCTAAAGCATCGGGTGACGAGTTTTGGCTATCGGGTGGTAGAGAAGGATCGGGTTGGGCGCTTCGATGTAGAGAAGGCAAAGGCTCTAGGAATTCCTTCGGGGCCGCTCTATGGCAAGCTGAAGCGGGGCGAGATGGTGACGCTACCTGATGGCCGCAAGATTAATGGAGCCGAACTCTGTGGCCCCACGGAAGCGGGTCGAAAGATCGCTTACTGCACAGACACAATTTTTTGCGAGGAGGCGGTGGAGCTAGCCCAAGAAGCGGATGTGGTGATCCATGAGGCCACATTTGCTCACCAGGATGCGGAGTTGGCTTATCAACGCTTACATTCCACTTCGACGATGGCGGCTCAGGTGGCGCTGGCAGCTCAGGCTAAGCAGTTGATCATGACGCATTTTAGTCCCCGTTACGCTCCGGGTAATGCAATTCAACTGAGCGATTTGCAAGCGGAAGCGCGGGCTATTTTTCCTAATACAGAAATGGCCTACGATTTCTTTACCTATGAAGTCCCCCGACGGCAAGCTACAGAGCTAGTTTCAACTTCGTAGCTAGCCCCTCTCCACGTAGAAGAGGGACTTTGAATTCTAGCTCCCCTTCCCTTGAAGGGAAGGGGCTGGGGGTTAGGTCCAATGCCTAACTGGCTCTCGACTCGTTTTCTTCAGCGATCGCCTGATGTCGCTGGCTTTTCATTAAGCGATCGCGAATTTCGATTAACCGAGATTGGCTACTGATGGGGGCGCGGGGCATGGGCACTTCCAGGTTGGGCCAGCTCGGTAGGTCGATGCAGGGACATTCTAAATCAGGGGTGCCGATGGTAGGCATGGGCACTGGCATAGAGCAACGGGCACAACCCATAACCTCCCAACTTGGGGAAAGCAATTCGGCGATGGTTTGGTGGGTGCCATCTAGATAGCAGTCTCCTGATTCGGGAGCGCGGACGAGTTGCCAGCAATCCTCAAATTCTTGGCTGTAGCGATCGCCTTGAATGACAGGTTGTGGCAGTAAAGCAGTTTGACCGTGATCAATGACCACTGGCTTACCTAACTGAAACCAGTAAGCCAGATACTGTCTAACTTGATGTTCCGATGCCATAAGTGTAACCAGCCCTTGGTTTTACCAAGTCATGAGAGGGTTAATACTGCTTAACGAATTAATTCAATTTGCTTAAATTTATGGCACATATTTTAACATTTAGGCTTCTCGCTTAAGGTTGAGCTTGAAGTCTTGAAAGTCTCTCAGAGTGAGGATTAATCCTATGCTATCGCTTCTGCGCTTGATTGTAATTCTCGCAACTTAGCTTCAGCCTAAAGTAACTAATATCTTTAGAATTAATTACGATTTGTCTCCAGTTCCTACTCCAGTTCCTAGGGCTTCGCTTGAGTGTCTCCCTCTAGTGCTCTTTCTTGCCCCCCTCTAATGCTTTAGATAGCGGAGTACCCAAATCGGTCAAGTTGAGTACGTAACCACCTGTCACGAGATAAACAGCCCCCGCGATCGCGCTAATATGCCGTACTAGAGTTCCGAGGCGATCGCGAAAAGCCCGTCCGATCGGGTAAGCAGGCACCACACCCCAACCCGTTTCTTCGGCCACGAAAATGATTTGACTTTGGGTTTGTTGCAAGCTGTGCAGCAAAGTTTGTTGGGTTTGCACCCAAGCTGTCTCATCTTGCTCTAGGAAGTTGGCAAGCCAAGTGCCGAGGGAGTCTACTAGCAAGCATACGTTGGGTGGTGCCTGCTGAATCACTCTGGCTAGG
Organism: Trichocoleus desertorum ATA4-8-CV12; assembly: GCA_019358975.1. Taxonomy (NCBI): domain Bacteria; kingdom Bacillati; phylum Cyanobacteriota; class Cyanophyceae; order Leptolyngbyales; family Trichocoleusaceae; genus Trichocoleus; species Trichocoleus desertorum. Next base: position 48,140 of record JAHHIL010000007.1, on the reverse strand, counting down.
TCGAAGGGTTCTTGAATCGTTTGCCACGTTTCTGGACGGCGATCGCGATGGCGTTCAATCCGGGCTTGCCATTCTAGGTCGCTGGGATTCGTTTGGGCGGTAGCGACATAAATCACGGCTTTGCCTGACTGCATAGCCAGGGCTTCTGCCCATTCACTTTTACCAGAGCGAGCAGGCCCAGTCACCAAGCACAAGGAATGAGGCGGATGGGATGGCAAGCTCATCGACAAGCCTCGGAACAGATGGGCAAGTGGGTCATACGGAGATTTTTAGGCGTGTTTTAGAATTGCTCAAACTCAGATTACTCAAACTCAGAGAAAATTTTAAGCTTCTGCGATCGCCAACAGTTACAATGCCGTCAAGGTTAATGTCAGTTGAATCGTTTAAATCGCTCAAATCGCTTGCCGAGCCAAAAAGTTACGATAAACTCAACTCCTAAGCAGAGAAATTTCGGCAGAGAATTGAGTGTTATGCATTAGGGCGGATTTCTAGGAGTAATGTAACGAAATTATGAAACCAGACCTACAACGAATTGAAGCGACCCTTCATCAGTTAAAAAGCCCCGCTGCTGCATCGGGTCAACCTGCCTCTTCTGGAAATCGTGCCTTTTCGTTTACGGTTGGCTCCAAGCCTCACCATGATGCTTCAGGTCAGACAGCGATCGCGGTGCAACCTTTTCCCGCTGACCACCAAAAGACTCCCAGCTTGCCTAGGCTCAAGGTTCCTAACTTCACCAGTCATCGCCATTCTGCCAATCCCGCTCTGGCCTTGAACTTGCTAAAGGAAATTGAAGGGATTGCTTCCGGTTGGCATACGGCGCTAAATCAAGTGGTGCAACAAATTCAAGAGCTTTACCTCGAAGGGCCAATTGTGGACGGTTGGCTGGAGTCTCACCCCCGCAAACCGAGCGCAGAATCTGAGGAAGCCGCAGGAGTACAACCCGCAGAGGTAGACTCGCTGATGAGCTATGTGGCAGAACTTTGCGACCTACCGCAAGCTAACGTGACTTGTGAATCTCCTCAACCCGGTTATCAACTCTGTGGTCTGGATGCAGATGGCAAAGTTTGGGCCAAGCCTTGCCCGCCAGAGCAAGTTGCCAGTGTTGGTTTAGCGATCGCCCGTCACCAACGCCTCCGCCAACTCTTAGCTCGTAAGCGGCAACTAGAAGCCCGTCTGGGTCGCCTCGCCAAAACGCTAATTGTGCTTCACAGTCACTTACAAGAACAATAAGTGCTGACTAGTCAAGGCTTTGGCTCTATTTTCATGCCTACTTTGCTTCAGTTAACTCGTCAGAGCTTTGCTCTAGTTCAAATATCTTCATCAAAAATTGACTCAGTAATTGTGGGTTTATGAGGTAAATAGAAATAGCTGAGACAGCCACTTTGTAGCTGAGTTGTCACTGAATCAAGTGCATCGCTCAGTATGAGTAAGTGTTTAGAGCTGACTTGCAGGAGCTTGACTATATGCCTGATCCGCAGATTTCTGCCGTAATTTGTACTCACAACCGGGAACAATATTTAGGCGCAGCAATTGATAGCCTGCTGGAGCAGGATTTTCCCAACTTTGAAGTAATTGTGGTAGACAACGCCTCTACCGATCGCACCCGTGAGATTATCGAGGCGCGTTTATCCGATCCGCGATTGCAATACATTTATGAGTCAGTTCCAGGTCTCTCAGTGGCTCGCAACACGGGCGCGAAGGTGGCTAAGAGCGACCTCATTGCCTATTTAGACGATGATGCAGAAGCGAGTCCGGGATGGTTGAGTGCGCTTTATCGAGCTTACCAAAGCAATGAAAAACTCGCGATCGCAGGAGGCAAGGTAACGCTGCTCTGGCCCCCTAATGTCACGGCTCCCCGTTGGTTATCTCCAGGGTTGGCGGCAAATCTGGGCGACTACGACTTGGGCGATGCGATCGTAGAAATCCAAAATCCTAATCTGACCCCGCGCGGCCTCAATTATTCAGTGCGTCGGTCCTTCTTAGATCAAATTGGCGGTTTTGATGTCAATTTGGGGCGAGTGGGCAAAAACCTACTCTCCAACGAGGAACTCTACCTCACCGAGCAAGCCTTAAAGCGGGGCTGGCAGGTTGCTTACATTCCCGATGCGTTGGTGGCTCACAATGTCTCTTTGGAGCGCACCAAACCCGCTTGGTTCCTGAATCGAGGCTGGTGGCAAGGTATTAGTGAGCATTACCGCGAAAAAATTGCAGGCCGTACGGGTGCAGGTCAACTGAGACGGGGAGGAGAACGCCTAGTGAGAGGATTGTACAAATCCGTTAAATATTTCGCTGACCCAGCCCAGCGCTTTGATAACTTTGTCTACGCCTACTGCCAAATTGGTTATCTACAAGCCGTGATTCAAGGCATGCTAGCAGCTTCAGATCCCAAGCAACCTGAACTCAGTACTTCAGGCACTAAGCAACCTGACTAGTCAACAAAATTCTAGAAGTTAAGTAGGTACTTCAGCGTGGCACAAGCCAAACCCACAATTTTGGTCACAGGTGGAGCAGGGTATATCGGCTCCCATGCGGTCTTAGCACTGCAACAAGCGGGTTATGGAGTCGTGGTGTTAGACAACTTAGTCTACGGACACCGAGACTTAGTAGAGCAAGTGCTGAAAGCTGAACTGGTGGTGGGAGATACCAGCGATCGCGCCCTACTAGACCAGGTATTCGCGACTCACAGCATTGCCGCAGTCATGCACTTTGCTGCTTATGCCTACGTGGGCGAATCGGTAACAGATCCCGCCAAGTACTACCAAAACAACGTCATGGGGACGCTAACACTGTTAGAAGCGATGTTAGCTGCGTCCATCAAAAAGTTTGTCTTCTCTTCCACCTGTGCCACCTACGGCGTTCCTAAAACAGTGCCGATTCCGGAGGATCATCCGCAACAGCCGATCAACCCCTATGGGACGAGTAAGCTGATGGTGGAGAGGATATTGACAGATTTCGATGTTGCCTATGACTTCAAGTCTGTCTGTTTTCGCTACTTCAACGCGGCGGGAGCTGATCCAGGTGGCTTACTGGGAGAAGACCACAACCCGGAAACCCACCTGCTGCCTTTGGTCCTCATGACCGCGCTGGGTCAACGAGAGTCTGTGTCAATTTTTGGCACCGATTATCCAACACCAGATGGCACCTGCATCCGCGACTATATCCATGTCTCTGACTTGGCTACCGCCCATCTTTTGGGGTTAGAGTATCTGCTGCAAGGTGGTAATAGTGAAGTGTTTAATTTGGGGAACGGGAATGGTTTTTCGGTGCGGCAGGCGATTGAAGTTGCTCAACAGGTTATAGGAAAATCCATTGCAGCCATTGAGCGCGATCGCCGACCGGGTGATCCCCCTAGCTTAATTGGCAGTAGCGACAAAGCTCGATCCCAACTCAATTGGCAACCCCAATACTCCAGCCTGCATGATATTCTGTCTCACGCTTGGCAGTGGCACCAAAAGCGCCACCCATAGACCGCGATCGCTCTAGTCCTGTTCGTTCTGATCTTGTCTCCTCTGGTTCCGTTCACCCTTCGTTCACTTTGGGCATTGTTACCATGACCTCCACGCTCTCTAAGATTCCAGTCTCCGTTCTGATTCCCGCTAAAAACGAAGAAGAAAATCTTCCAGCTTGTCTGGCTAGTGTTGCAAGAGCCGACGAAGTGTTTGTGGTCGATTCTCAAAGTAGCGATCGCTCCATAGAAATTTCTGAAAGCCAAGGCGCAAATGTGATGCAATTCCACTTCAATGGTCGCTGGCCCAAAAAGAAAAACTGGTCGCTGGAAAATCTACCCTTCCGCAACGAGTGGGTACTAATCGTCGATTGTGACGAGCGGATTACGCCAGAATTGTGGGATGAAATTGCAGCTGTGATTCAGCAACCCGACTGCAACGGCTACTACCTCAATCGCCGAGTGTTTTTCTTGGGCAAATGGATTCGTCACGGTGGCAAATATCCCGATTGGAATCTCAGACTATTCCGCCATGCTAAAGGCCGCTACGAGAACCTCAACACCGAGGAGATCCGCAACACAGGGGACAATGAAGTTCACGAACATGTGGTTTTAGAAGGCAAAGTCGGCTATCTAAAAAACGACATGCTGCACGAGGACTTCCGCGATTTATTCCACTGGTTAGAGCGCCACAACCGCTATTCCAACTGGGAAGCTCGCGTTTACCTCAACTTGCTTACAGGTAACGGTGAGAATGGGACAATTGGCGCTAATTTGTTTGGCGATTCAGTCCAGCGCAAACGCTTCTTGAAAAAGATTTGGGTACAGTTACCCTTTAAGCCACTGTTACGCTTTATTTTGTTCTACATCATCCGTCTAGGCTTTTTGGATGGCAAAGCGGGCTACATCTACGGGCGCTTATTGAGCCAGTATGAGTACCAAATTGGGGTCAAGTTATACGAGTTACGCGATTGTGGTGGCAAGCTCAACACAAGCAGCACGCCCAAATCTGTAAAACCTGCACCTCAACCAGAAGCCTCGCCTACCCAATCTCCTCTATGACTTCTCCCAATCCTGGCCTAGAACCTCAGCTCAATGACGCGATCGCCAAGCCTCTGGCTTTTACTCCGCCTACACCCCTAGAAGCCGAACCATGGATGGATCTGCGACACTACGATCAATCTGGATTCGATCGCGGTCGCCCAGGCTGGTATGTGTTGCTTTGGTGGTTGGTGCAGGCGATCGCCTTTCCCCTTACGCCTCATCCAGCCAATGGGTTACGCCGAACTTTGCTCAAGCTATTTGGGGCAGAGATTGGGTCAGGAGTGGTGATTCGGCCTACTGCTCGGTTTACCTACCCCTGGAAGGTCGCGATCGGAGACTCTAGCTGGATTGGGGATGATGTCGTCTTTTACAGCCTCGAACGGATTCAAGTCGGTCGTCACTGCGTTATTTCTCAAAAAAGCTACCTCTGCACTGGCAGCCACAACTTCCAAGACCCCGCATTCAGCTTAGTCACTGCCCCCATTACAATTGGCAACGGTGCCTGGGTAGCGACCGATTGCTTCATTGCTCCTGGCGTGCAAGTGGGAGCTAATGCGGTGGTAGGTGCTCGGAGCAGTGTCTTTGGCAGCTTACCGGAGGGGCAAGTTTGCTGGGGTACCCCTTGTCGGCCTCATTATCCCAGACAAATGACCTGTTGATTTTGCAGTTGGGATGGGCTTTGCTCACTCTACAATCATCCCGCAAAACTGAAAATTACTCGTTCATGTTGCGGTAAGTCGCAACTGCTGAAGGAGAAATGCGGTTGAGGTAGCGGAAGATCCAGTACTTGAAAACTGTGTCCAAAATCACGGGGAAAGTCGCAATAAACAGAAAGATAAAATCGTGATTTTCTGGTAGTCCCAAATGTCGAGAAACGCCACCTAGAATAACTTCCCAGCCGTGGGGCGAGTGGAAACCCACGAAAACATCTGTAAACAGAATAATGATAAAGGCTTTGGCACTGTCACTGAGGCCATAAACCACTTCGTCCATAAAGGCCTTGACGATCGCAATTTCTCGCTTACTGGCTGCAATGACACAAGCAAAAGCCACTAAAGATAGGAGATCTGCAAAGACATTTTTAATCGCATTAGCGCTGCGATAGTTATATTCTTCTGCTAGCTCGATCGCTTTCTCTTTAACGCTTAGTTCGATCGCCTCTGCCGTTAAGCTGGGAGCGCTACTAATTAAGTTTTTAAACTTCAATTTTTCCTCAAATCTCTGCAACTCAATAAAAGCTTCTTCTTCTAAGTCGGTATTGAGGAAAATCTCAACGGGCTGATCCGTTCTAAAACGATCCACAATTGGACCGATGAGGAAGTTTTTAGAAACTTGCTGCGTGAGTAAAGGAATTAAAATAATCAATAAAATAAACCGAATTGAGATGATGGTTCTCGCTTTGGTATTGCGAAAATTCTCCACCACTTCTACTTCCGATTGCGGGTCTAGATCTCGTCTCAGCCTGACAAAAGTTCTCAGAATGGAGCGAGGAACAATATTGGGGCCCCCAGAGGCTTTATCTACCTTTGTTGCTGGCGTCGGCACGGTAGAGGAACGCACCCAATCATTGGTATTATTTGGGGCTAAACTATTTGAGCTATCTAGTTTTAATGGAGTAGTAGGTGGAATGGGAACCAATGAATTATTCGGCGGTACTGGTTGAAGGGGAGCCTGCCGTTCTGGGGTATATCGCGCTAAAACTTCATCAATAAATCTCAGCTTTTCTAGAATAATAGCTGCTTTATCTCTCACCTCAAAAACTAACTGTTCAGGAGAATTATTGACTGATTTTAGCCCACTCGTAGTTTGACTAGAAATATCAATAAACAAACTACTGGCCTTAAATTCAGTCAACCTCAGTTTGGCAGTGTTGAGATATTTCCTGAGTTCCGCCTGAAAGTAGGAAGAAACGTTGCTACTATAACCATTGGCTCTCGCAGAAATCCGATCGCCTTGAAAATGCTCATCTTCAATTGCCTTGATCATCAAAGCCGCATCGTAGGCTTGATCGAGCGATCTTTCAGGGGTATTGAACAGCCAACTGCTGGCAGTAAGTACATAGCCTTTCAATTTTGCCAACATAGACATTTTCATAGTGAAAAATTTTCACGCTCTCCTATTTTTGAAATCACTCGATGCACTTTCTAAGCCAAAAACTGAGGATTAAACTCATAGCAAGTTGCTACAACTAATTCGGGCAGCAGTACGGGAAATGAGGCGGGATCTAGATTCGCTATTTTAGCGCTATTGGCTATAACAATCTACAGTAATCTGCTGACATTTAGATTATCCATTCAGAGTAGCGATCGCCAACTTTTCAACTGATTTAGCTTAAACTTAGCGTTCGTAGTATTATAACCAGCTATCCTTCACTTCCCTTTGCTCATCACTCAAGCAGAGCAATTGATCAAGGGATGATCGTTATCGCTCCTGTGACTCCGCAGACAGTATCGTCGCTGAGCCATGAGCTTGCAGCCAAGCTTGCATCTCTTGAACCAGCCATTCTTGTTCTGCGGCAGCTAGACCCCAACCAAAGAGGTGAGTTTTGCCGATCGCTTGCAGCGCAATTCTACCCAAGGAAGCTGTCCGCACTTGTTCAATGTTGCGGATAAATTCATGTTGTCCTCGATAAGTCACTCCTCCAAAACGAGACTCAATCGCCACGCAATGCTGATTTAGGGACAGAGAATGCTGACCTTGTAGTAGTTGCAATACCTGAACCATTTCCTGACCCCAGCCAGAAAAAACTCCCAGACCTGCCAGAAAAAATGCGTGTAAGAACAATAAAAATGGGGTGCAGATGACCAAGGGCATCATGGATTCTGGGAAAACAGCCAGAGGAGTGAGGGGGACGATCGCCAAGACAGCCAGCCATATAGGCAAAGACAGCATCCCCGTAGTGAGTAGAAGTTTGCCACCCAAGCGGGCTGAAGTTGACCAAGCTCCCTGAGGTGCAGGAATTTTGATATGAAGCGTGTCTGGAGACTGATGGACTTGGATCTGGCTATGGGCTGGCTGAGGCGCGATCGCTTGACCATTGGCTTGACCATTGGCTCGACCATCTATGGAGTTAGACTCTACTCCAACGACAGCAGCCACAGGATAGGTTACAGGATGGGCCACAGGATGGGCGATCGCCGCTAGGGCTTGCTCAGCACTAGAAAAGCGTTGCTCCACCGCAGGAGCAATCAAGGTATCAATCCAACCAGCTAAGCGGGGGCTAAGATTGCTGGGGGCATGAGCGTGCCATTGCAGTTGCAGGTGTCGCTGAGGTAAATCGGCAGGGTCGATGCCCGTCAGTAGATGCACCAAAGTCGCGCCCAAGGCGTATAAGTCGGAAGCAGGCACGGTACGGCCCCCAAACTGCTCCATCGGCGTATAGCCATAGGTGCCTACCACCGTAAAGCTACCCCCCGTCGCGATCGCTTGGTTTTGCCCCGCCCCAAAATCCACTACATAAATTTGCTGCTCTGGCGTCAAAATCAAATTACTGGGCTTCAGATCGCGGTGTAGCACTGGAGGGCACAGCCGATGCAAATCTGCCAAGATTTCTAGCACCTCCGTCGCGATTTGCCGTACCTCAGTTTCGCTAAAGCGGTATCCCCGGTCGAGCAACTGCTGCAAAGAAGTACCAGGGATATGATCTTGGACTAGAGCACACCAAGCCACCCCTGCCACGGGCTCCAGCGAAAACTGAGCGTGGCACCGGGGTACCCGTGGATGGTCAAGTTGCTGCAAAATCTGCGCTTCTCGCTCAAATAGCTTCCACTCGTCCCATTGGAGTTGAGGACTAAAGGCCAGCAGCTTAATGACGACTGGTTGGGGTGTCCCAGTTGCTGAAGCCGTTGGCTGAGCGGCGATCTGGCAAGGTGAGTGATCTAGGGCTAACCAAGTTTGGCGAGCAGCATTTTGATGGCTGGTGTTGTGTCCCAGCGGTTGTTGGAGTTGATAGCGCCCCTGGAGAACTTTTCCAACCTGCATTGCGTTGTGCCTGTCTAAGCCACTAATTTGCTTTTGCCAGTGCTGCTGAGTTAGTGCATGGCAGTTTTATTTTAAACGTTGCACCTTTACCAGGGGGGCTAATTGCAGTGATGCTGCCAGAATGAGCTTCGACAATGCGACGAGCGATCGCCAACCCCAAGCCCGTACCACTACCTTGACGAGATGGATCAGCGGTATAAAACTGCTCAAAGATATGAGGTAATGCAGCTTCACTAATTCCAGGGCCTTGGTTACGGATGGTGATGACGGCCTCGCCATTCTGCAAACGTCCCATGACAAACACTTTAGTATCAGGAATTGAGTGCTTGATGGCATTGTCTAGAATGTTGAGAAAAGCTTGTAACAGACGTTCTGGATCTCCTTTGAGTTGCAGGTTTGCCACCTCTATCTCGATGGAAATACCTTTAGAACGCATCCGAGATTCTACCGCCCGCCCCGCTCTATGCAGCAAATCCCGCAGATTAGTCGGCTGCTGTTCTAGGGGAGTGACCCCCGCTTCCAGTCGCCCCAAATCTAGCAAGTCATGGATTAAACGAGAGAGCCGTTTGGTTTCATCTTCCACAGTTTGAATAAAGCGATCGCGCAACTCCGGTTCTTCGCTAGCGCCACTCTTGAGCGCTTCTACCGTCACCAAAACGTTGCTTACAGGGGTTCGCAGCTCATGAGAGACACTGGCGAGAAAGGCCCGTCGCTCTTTATCGAGAGAAGCCAAGCGCTCACTCATCCGATTCAGTTCTGTGGCCAATTGACCCAATTCGTCTGTTTGCTGAATGCTCAGTTTCTCGCCTAAGTGACCACTGCCAATTTGAATCGCAAAGTTACGCATGGCCTGAATTGGACGAGCCATATTCCGGGCCAACCATTCACTGATCAAGGCACAAAGGATCACCGTTAAGGCTAGCGTCCCTAGGACGGTGAGAGCCACATTACGAAACTGCAGCTGAAACTGCTCCAGCGTAATCGACATTCGCAAAATACCCAAGAATTTTCCATTGCGGACGATTGGGACCGTGGAGTATAAGCGATCGTCATTCGACAAGACTCCCTTGGCCATGCCCTGAGTCGGACGCTGCTTTAAAGCTTCCGCAATTCCAGGAACTTCTAGCCAGTTTGCCACTTGTCGATCTTGGGTAGGCGCTGAAGTTGCTAGCAGGCGGCCTTGAGGATCAAAAATTCGTAAGGTGACAGATTCAGCTTGGCCGTATCTCTGCACAGTTACGGCAGCTCGGGGCAAATCATTCTCGCCTAAAGCATCCGCGACACTCTCACTCAGCGCATTTGCCCAAGTATTGATGTCTGCCTGACGACTCCGCATGAAGTAGCCGTGGAATGACCAGAGAATGTAGGCTGCTAAGAATGAGGTGCCCAGAGCTGTCAGCGCTAGATAGGTAACAAATAGTTTGCGATAAATGGAATTCCAGCGCATCCGGGTCGGTAGCCAGTTGAAGGTGCGTGAGGGGAACTCCAAATTTGCATCTATTGGCTTTTGCTTCGGATGAGTCTTCACGATTGCGCAGCTTGGCCGACAGAACGACCTCGAATCACAGCTTTAATCCGGGCTAAAAGTTCGCGCGTATTAAACGGTTTCGTCACATAGTCATCAGCCCCCGCTTCCAAGCCCCAGACTTTATCAATGTCTTGGTCTTTGGCTGTCAACATCACAATGGGGACGTTGGAAAAAGCTCGAATCCGCCAACAGAGTTCCATGCCACTAATTCCAGGCAGCATCAGATCTAGGATGATCACGTCTGGAACTTGCTTGTGAAACAACTTCAAAGCGGTCTGTCCATCGCCTGCGGTGGTAACCTGATAGCCTTCACGGACTAAGGCATAGGAGAGACTAGCTCGTAGAGCTTCTTCATCATCTACTAATAGAACATGCGCCATCTCAAATTTCCCTTCTCTACAACGCCCCTCTCTGAGCGATCGCCCTCCAGTCATTGCACCCAAGCGAACATCTCAGGTGGGAGGCACCCTCTCCGAAACCTGCGATCGCACTCATAATTAAGAGACTGATATCAGTTTATTAACTGACGTAACAGTTTCTCAAGCAGCACGTTTATACCGTAGATTAACTTTTTGCTAATACCAAATCATTCTTTCCTGAGGCAGATCCTTGATTGCAGCTTTGATGCAGATAAGATTAATCGCTTAAACCTGTACAACGCCTTGGTAGTCACACTAAGGTAGTGCTGTAAGACTAGTGAATGAATGCATTTCAACCACTGGCTTTGAAAACAAAGTAGGTAGATGTCAACGGTTTACACCACAGAAGATTTGCTCAGGATTTTGGCGCAAGAGTATCGCGCTTGTCTCAATGGGCAGCGTCTCAACTTGGCTGCTACAGGTGTGGAAGCGAATCCGGTCGTTGCCCCTTTCCTCAATACAGAAGCAATCCAAAAATTTAGCGCCTATCGCGATTTCCGAGCCGCTGTGCACCGCTATCAAATCGAGCAGCAGGTCTCTGGAATTGTCTGGCGACAACTGAGCGTCCAAGATCAAACCGTAGAATTTCCAGAAGTGGCTGAGCAGTTGGTGGCCCTTCCGAGTGATGTGGTAGTTCTCAGGCAAGCCAAGTCCACTATCCTCAGTTTTTGGTCTGAAGTCACCGTGGGGATGGATTTTTATTTAGTCACCAATCAGGGCAAAGAGAGCGATCGCGTGACTGCCGCTGAGATGTCACCCATTGCCCAGCAATCCGCTTGGGTGGGTCTTAGCAAGCATGAGCGAGTAGACTTCTTGCAGGTCATCTTGCAACTCGGATCAGATCGACGGCCAGCGACTTCTTATCCTCAAGGCTGGCTAGAACTGGGTAGCGATTTTATCTGTGCCGTCAATCCGGGTCAAAATCCAATTTTCTAATTTTCCAACCTACAGCCAAGCCACTGTTCAGTCAGACTCTGTTCAGTGAGGAAAAATAGTCGCGATCGCCACAAAAAAGCTAAGTTTTAGCTAGCGACGGAAGCCCCGCGTTGTACCCGCTAGGGTCAGCGTCGGGATAAGGAGTCCGGCGATAAGAAGCTTCACCCCGAACGATGCCACAGGCGGGTGGAGTAGGTGAGCGACGAATCGTCAATCCATCGAGTAAACGAAGGCTTGAGATGCTTTCATGGTAAGGGTTTTGAGGTATAATACAGATGGTTTAACAACCCACCTGACCGCATCGAACAGACAGGCAAACTTCAAAGTAGAGGTTCGACTCTTGCCGCAGACAGATCAGTAGTTCAGGGAAGCTGTTTTCTCCAGCTGGTCGCCATTGCGTAAATCCAAGAGAAATCAAAGCAAAAGTTATCAACCTGCGGAAGGTGGGTTGCTGCCTGGGTGATAGGCAACTATCGCGGGAGTCAGTGGAATGTGCTGTTAATACAGGCATGACCAAAACCTCCAGAAGCTGCGTCAGACCAATACTTTGCTTGCAAGGTGGAGGCAGCGGCTATTGAAACAGGAAGCCCGTGCTGTATTGCTTACAATCAGCGTCGGGTACTTCACTGGATGCTAGCAATGCATTGTTATCGCGATCGCCAGTCAAATTTTGATGAACAAGAAACCACTGCTAAATGTTTTGAGCAACCTCAACCTAGCCAATTCCAAAAACAAGCTTTCCCGCTGCCTGCCGCTGCTAGGGGTGAGCGTGGTACTCCTGGGTAGTTGCACACCAGCAAGTAGGTTTTTATCATCCCCACAACGCTCAGAACCACGCTCAGAACAAGGATTAGGGAGTGCTAGCAATGTAACTTCTAGCCGTCCGCTCACGCCTACTGCCGAAGATACCAACTTTGTGGTGGAGGTGGTGGAGCGGGTAGAACCTGCGGTCGTACAAATCGACACTGCCCAACGAGTCAGAAGCCAAGTCCCAAATGCACTCAACGATCCGTTTCTGCAAGAGTTTTTCGGTGGACAGCCAGCGGTACCCAGAGAACGGGTGATTCGCGGATCGGGTTCTGGTTTTGTCATCAGCGCCGACGGCCAAATCCTGACTAACGCCCATGTGGTCAACAAAGCCGATGTTGTGACCGTCTCTTTTCCGGGCGGCGAGAGTTTTGAAGGTAAGGTGTTAGGCGCTGACCCAGTCACAGATATTGCAGTGGTAAAAATCCCTGCAACCAATCTCCCGACCGTTGAGTTAGGCAGTTCTAAAAATGTGCGACCTGGACAGTGGGCGATCGCGATCGGCAATCCTTTAGGCTTACAAGAAACTGTGACCTTAGGAGTGGTTAGCGCCACCGATCGCTCTGCGAGTGATATTGGTGTCTCAGACAAGCGCATTGGCTTCATCCAAACTGATGCTGCGATTAATCCGGGCAATTCGGGCGGGCCATTACTCAATGCTCGCGGGCAAGTCATTGGCATCAACACCGCGATTATTGGGGGTGCTCAAGGCATTGGCTTTGCCATTCCCATTGATACGGCTCAACAGATCGCGCAAACTCTAATTACTCAAGGCAGAGTTTTGCATCCTTACCTCGGTGTGCAATTGGCAGCATTGACTCCAGAAGTGCGAGAAAAACTTGAGAGCCGCAACATCCAAATTCCGGCGCAGCAGGGAATCTTAATTTTGCAAGTAGTGCCAAATTCCCCAGCCGATAAAGCAGGGATTCAGCCAGGAGATGTGCTCCAGCAAATCAACAACCAGCCCATCACCAAACCGGAGGAAGTCCAAAGCTTAGTAGAGCAAAGCGGCGTCGGTCAGCCCTTACCCATCCAACTCCAAAGGGGCGATCGCTCTTTACAAGTCTCTGTGGTGCCAGAACCCTTACCTGCACCCACCGAGTAATGAAAAAAGATTGAGATTGATGAAGAAATCTATCTTTCCTGAGCAAATTCATGAGTCAGTCAGCGGTTATTTCGATTCAGCATCTCAATCATTACTTTGGTGAAGGCTCTCTCCGAAAACAGGTTTTATTTGACATCAATTTAGAAATTCAGCCTGGAGAGATTGTGTTGATGACGGGACCTTCTGGTTCTGGAAAAACCAGCTTGCTCACTTTGATTGGCGGATTGCGATCGCCTCAACAAGGTAGCTTGCAAGTGCTAGGGCAAGAACTCTCTGGAGCCAGCAACCATCAAGCGGTGCAGGTGCGCCGGAGCATTGGCTATATTTTTCAAGCGCACAATTTACTAAAGTCCCTCACCGCCCAACAAAACGTGCAGATGGCGCTACAGTTGCAGCCAGGACTTTCTGAAGCCGATATGCAATCTAAAGCAGAATACATGTTGACTGCGGTGGGCTTGGGAAAGCATCTCAACTACTATCCAGCTCAACTTTCTGGAGGTCAAAAACAACGGGTCGCGATCGCCCGCGCTTTAGCCCACCATCCCAAATTGGTGCTCGCCGATGAACCCACTACTGCCCTCGACAGCAAATCGGGTCGGGATGTCGTAAATTTAATGCAGCGACTGGCCAAAGAACAGGGATGCACGATTTTGATGGTCACACACGACAACCGAATTCTAGATATTGCCGATCGCGTGGTTCATATGGAAGATGGTTACTTGGTTCAAGAGAGCAACGCTCAGCCTATCCCCATATCTGCATAAACAATCTCTGCGTAACCAATCTCTGCGTAACCAATGTCTGTTTAGCAGTGTTGAAAACTTTGCGATCGCCCCTGCTCAGCTCTACACCCAGCAGGAGCGATCGCAAACAAATCGGCTCAGCTTAACCCGAAAGATTAGCCTTTAGTTCTACGGACGTGATCGAGAATTTGTTGCCTACGTTGGTCAGAATTGGGAGAGGTAGACTGGCTAAATTTCCCGGTGCTACGAGCGAGGTGCTCCATAATCCGTTTCTTGCGATCGTCTGCACTACTGGCCATAAAAAGGGGGTGAACGCTGCGGTTTCTTAAAGGTTTGCCTCTTTATTGTTAAGGCTTTTTAACATTTGTGCCAGCAGCTTGTTATTTTTGCCGCACTTATTTGTCGTACGTAGACGAGTACATCAACCTTCTTTAAAGTAGCCTTTAGCTCCTCACCCCTCACTCCTCACTCCTCACTCCTCTCCTCTCTCCACCTCCAATCAATACATCACACTAGCCCCACCAAAGTGAGTACTAAAAGCCACATTCAAATTTTCTAATGCCTTTACCAACCAATCCACGCCGTTTGTAGTGTGTCTCTGGTAATGCTGGAATAGGATGGCAAACAACTTTTCGAGATAGGACTTAGACCCCCCACAGAACAGCACAATTTTCAACAGCAACCCAATTGTGGAAGTGACTCCTAGGTTGCTCATGAGATCCACTAAAACAAAGTGCTGAACTCGCTCAGAGTTACTAACCACCAAAAAATTCAACAGTCTCCGGCAAGTGCTGACAATCAGCGAATGATTCAGCGCCGCAGCATCTTGATCTAGCAGGATGTTTTGCAACTGCGCATATAGTTGGTCATTAAAGTAGCGTTTGCCATAACGAGGATCGATCGCCGCAGTTAGATACTCATAAAAATCATCTTTAAATTGGTGATAGGAATGAGCCGTCCGACTATAGGTCGTAAACTGCTGAGCCGCGTTCCGATAAGTACCCCCAGCAAATTGCTTCAGGGCTGCATCTAGCTCTAAGTTGCTGAGTAAGGTGGGATTTGAAGCTGGAACGACAGAAATACCATCAGCATTGTTGAATTTACCAATGCCTTGAGACTGGCGAATTTGCCCAATAATATACTTGGACAGATCCAAGTCAAACTGCCCTTGCCGCTGAGTTCTCAGTTGCCGAATCACTTGCTGTTGCTCTCCGGTACTGCTACTCGTCAGCAAGCAGTGATCATACAGATAGGGATAACGATGAATGAGGTCTTTGAGGGGAGCGTCACCTACATGAGTATTTGGCTCTGGGGGTCGCTGCATCACCCGCGCTAGCAGTTGCAAGGCTGCATAGAGATCGGTCTGAACAAACCCTTGAACTAACTCTTGCAATCGCTTGGCAATTCGACAGTAAACTTGCTTCGAAGGAATATCGAAGAGAGCGATCAATTCTGCGATCGCCGTTTGAGTGCGGGGTTGCCACTGCCAACGATTAATGCAGATATAGCAACAGCGGTTCAGAATAAAGGGGAAGTTTTCGGCAACTTCAGAGGTGGCTAACTGCTCTACTACTTTTTGAATGTCGGCATCCGGATATCCCCGACCATGAAGAAACAAGCACCGAAAGCGCTCGATCAACTGCTGGGGGTTTTCCACTTCGACACACTGTAGCAAGTGGTTGTAGAGCTTTTGCTCTTGGGAGCTAATGAGGCGGTTCACTTAGGCTAGCACCTCTAATGTCTAGGTAGAAAATAGAACGACACTGAGCTGAGACAAGCTTTTTAAAGTAGATCAGCCAAGCTGACGAGATGAGCCAGATCTTAAAGTAAATATCAAAAGAAATGGTTCGGCGAGGGACAGTTTCTAGATCGTCTACTTAGGAGACCTAAGCAGGGATCTTTGAGGTTGTATATCTAACCCAGCCTAGACAGCCCATCTCAGACAGAGAAACTGGAGGAGATAAAGTCAGTGTAGGCTTTGAGCCTGCTCTTAGGCACCCTCCACTAGACGCACTTCAGAAACAAATAGTTTCGCCTTGGCTGACACACGCCAGCAAAGATCCTGGCTGAATGAGACGCTACCTAACAAAGGCGATCGCAATGCTCACAGAATTTCTCAAGTAGGCCAGCTAGTGGGTGAGGTGGCGGGTGCCACGGCGTTGCCATTCTACAGCCAAAAGAGCGGTCGCGCCTTCACTATCTAGCGGCTTGGAAAACAGATAGCCCTGAGCATACTCACAGTTCAAGGCTTGCAATTTAGCGTGTTGGGCTGCGGTTTCTACCCCTTCCGCAATTACATCCATCCCTAACGTATGTCCCAACATGGTAATAGTTTGGACGATAGTGGCATCTTCACTGGTATCGCCCATTCGACTCACAAAAGAGCGGTCTACCTTTAAAGTGTCTACGGGAAACCGATGTAAATAGCTCAGCGATGAGTAGCCCGTACCAAAATCATCAATGCTCAGCCGCAAATTCAAAGCTCGAAGTTGCAATAAAAGTCTGATGGTGGATTCCACATCTTTCATCGCGACGGTTTCAGTAATTTCTAATTTGACGCTGTGCCCATCCAGACCGTTGATGTGCAAAATATCTTCGATCCGCGTCGCTAAATCGGGTTGAGCAAACTGGTGCCCTGACAAGTTGATGCTGACCATCAGAGGGGGATCGAAGGGGAACTGATCTTGCCAACGGCGTAACTGCTGACAAGCCTCTTGCAAAATCCACTGGCCTAAGGGAACGATCAAACCAGTTTCTTCGGCGATCGGGATAAAGTCAGCAGGAGCAACCAAGCCTTCTTGTGGATGTCGCCAACGCACTAACGCCTCAAAGCCTACAATTTTGCCCGTAGATAAAGACACGATGGGTTGATAGTGCAGCTGAAATTCTTGTTGCTCTAGACCCCGCCGTAGATCTGATTCAATCTGAAATCGTTGCACGACTTGCAAGTGCATCTCCGAAGAAAATACTTCGTAGCAAGCCTTGCCCAAATCCTTAGCGCGGTAGAGAGCGGTGTGAGCATCGCGTAGCAGTTCTTCGGGTTGATAGTTGTATTCGGCTTGGCTCAAGGCAATCCCAATGCTAATGCTAGCAAAGACGGGTTGCCCATTCAGCCGAAATGGTGGGGTCATTACCTGCTGGATCTGATCAGCGATCGCGGTTGCCTCGTTGACATCCCGCAGCGATCGCAGCAAGACCACAAACTCATCCCCTCCCACCCGTGCCAAGAGATCGCGCGATCGCAGGCAACTTTTGAGCCGTTGAACTGCATTAACCAGCAGGCGATCGCCCATGTGGTGCCCCATGCTGTCGTTCACGACCTTAAAGCGATCTAAATCCAGAAACAGAACTGCTAAAGAGGCTCCGGATTTGGCACCAAACATTTCGTGCTGGGTTTGGCTGCGTTGCAAGTCTCGTTGCAATTGCTTTAGGAACAAGCTTCGGTTAGGCAAGCCTGTCAAAGTATCGTAACGGCTAGCATAAAGAGCTTGATAAGCTACGATTGCCCCACCTGTGATCACCAAAGCCAGAGCTGGAGTCATGAAAGGCACCCAACCTGCTTGGGCCACAATCAAGGTGCAAATCCCAAAGCCGCTTCCTACTGCGATCGCACTCACCAAACCAAACGTCATGGGGTGCCGCAATCGCCTCGCTAAAATGCCGCCGACAATGGCCCAGCTCCCGATCCACAAAGTTTCTCCCCAGTGGGGCCAAAACCAAAACAGCGATCGCTCGCCTGAGGCCGCATCCAAAATTTGGCTCACGACCTGCGCATGAACCACTACCCCTGGCATTTGGCGTTCTCCGATCGCTGTTTGGCTATAGGGGGTATAAACCAAATCTTTGATACTGTTGGCTGTCGTACCGATTAGAACAACTTTGTGCTTGACCCAATTAGGGTCTAGTTGCTGCTGGAGAACTTGTTGTAAGCTAACTTGCCGAGCTGGATGCTTGAACGAACGATAGCGCAGTAAAAACTGATAGCCACGATCATCAATCGTTTGATAAGCCCCAGAGTCAGATTGTAATTGCGAAAAAACTGCTTTCCCTAACTGATACTCTCCCGCCTCGGTTAAACGTTCGACCGGATCAGCGCAAGTGGTTGTAGGTGACGCAACCGATGGCGGTGGCTGGGTTGGGGGTTGAGTGAGCCCACAACTCTGCTTAAGACTGTGCTTAAGATGGGCAACAGCAAGTTGCAATGACAGCGAGGTAAAAGGCATACCCTCACTGGAGGCAAACATCAAACTACGACGCACCACACCATCAGGATCGGTGACCAAATCATTAAAGCCAATTTGGTCTTCTGGCAGGGTAGCGGGCGGTAAGATGCGCTCACTAGGGTGGTTACCCAAGTAAGTGATGCCAAACACGTTCGGCTCTTGAAACTGCGTTGCCAGAGCTTGCTCACCGGGCACAGTCGGAATATCACGAAAAATATCTAACCCGATGGCGCTGGGTTGGTGTTGTTGGAGATTGGCTAAAGCTTGAGCAATGACTTGATCCGAAATAGGCCACTGACGGCGATCGCGAATGTCGGCTTCAGTGATCGCAACCACCAACAGTCGGGGATCAGGACCTCGGTCTGGCTGCAATCGCACCATTTGATCAAAGGCAAGCAGTTCCGCAGGCTGCATCCAACCCAACTGCTTCACCCCAGACAAGCCCCCCGTTACCAGGAAGCCAGCGATCGCGATCGCTGGCAATCCAGAAGGTAGCTGCGATCGGATCAGGGTGCTAGTTTGGCCTACCTGTTGCCGCCAGCTTGATTTCAACCCGTTACTGATCCCTGTTTGCTTAAAAGCTTTCCACATAGCAAAGGTTTGAAAGCGAATTTAATGAACTGATCCGAATCAGCGCTGACCGTTGCCAAGTAACTACTCAAGCTATTTGCGCTCTTTGCTCGCAGCCTGCTCGAATCTAACTCACCCGAAACCGCTAGGCTATGCGTAGTTTCAACAGTTTGGCTGGGCCAGTGAAACCACTACCAGCGTTGGCTCAAAAGAGTTAGCATTCATACCTTAGACTATTTAATCTACAGAGAAACCATCAAAATTGACAGTTTTCGAGTCTTAATTGTCTCCTAGCTCAGAAATCTGTGATTTCCTATACTCGATGAACCATTAGCCCTGATCAATGACGCTGATACTGTATCTATGATTCAGTTAAGTTGAATCCCAACCAAAGCAAGGTTCTGGCGTGTCCTAGACACGTATCCTAAGACGCTGAAAAAGTATGCTCCACCCGATTCTGCTGCCCACACTCCCGCTAGCTCATACCGCCAAGCCGCTTCCAAGGGCGATCGCGCTGACTCTTCCGGGTCAAGCCCTGGCAATCGCAGTGTCACTCCTGAATCCTGCCAGCACGCTAGCCAGCCCTACCACCCCAGAAATCTTTGCGCCTAAGCCTACAACAAGCTCAACTGCCCTAACTAGTACCCAGAACACACATGAAAGCAGACAGCTGTTGGCACAGGTTATTATTCCCGCAGGGGATGGGGTCGGCACCACGGTCACACCCAGCGGCGATCGCTACGACATTATGGGAGGCCAGCGATCGGGAGACGGCAGCAATCTCTTTCATAGCTTTAGTCAGTTTGGACTTAGCCAAGGGCAAATTGCCAATTTCCTAGCAACTCCTGACATTCAGAATATTTTGGCGCGAGTCGTTGGCGGTGAAGCTTCTTGGATTCAAGGCTTAATCCAGGTCAGCGGCAGCAATGTCAACTTGTACCTACTCAACCCAGCGGGAATTATCTTTGGGACTAACGCTAGCCTCAATTTACCTGCTGCTTTTACGGCAACCACTGCCAATGCCGTAGGTTTTGGTGACCAATGGTTCAATGCTGCTGGCAGTAACAACTATGCAGCCCTGGGTGGCAACCCGACCCGTTTGGCCTTTACCATGACGCAACCGGGGGCGATCGCAAACAGTGGCAATTTAGCAGTTGGTTCAGGCCAGCATCTGAGCTTGATTGGGGGCACAGTCGTTAATACCGGAAATCTAACGGCACCAGCAGGCGAGATCACGGTGGCTGCCATACCAGGACAGAGTTCGGTACAACTGAGTCAGATTGGCAGCTTACTAAGCCTGCAAGTCCAACCACCCAACCCCGACAACTCGACTGCTTGGACGTTGCCAATTCCCGCTTTGCCAGCATTGCTCACGGGTGGCGACAGTAGCAATGCCACCAATATTGCTGTTAACGCTCAGGGGCAGGTGATGCTGAGCGGCTCTGGGATGGGTCTGGATCTCCATCCAGGAACCGCTTTGGTGGCTGGGAAGCTAGACGTTTCTGGTGCGGTAGGCGGCACAGTCAGAGTGTTGGGCGATCGCATCGGGGTAGTCGGTGCAACGCTAGAAGCATCGGGTGCGACGCAAGGCGGCAATATTCTAGTAGGGGGCAATTATCAAGGTCAAGGCCCCTTACCTAATGCTTCGCGCACTGACATCAGTTCCGGTGCAGTCCTCAATGCCAACGCCAACCAAAGCGGTGACGGGGGCCAAGTGGTGGTTTGGGCGGATGACACAACAGGATTCTCCGGCAAAATCAATGCCCGGGGTGCGGCTGCGGGTCAAGGGGGATCGGCGGAAGTATCAGGTAAGCAAACTCTGCTGTTTCGCGGGGAAGTTGATCTAAGTGCGCCTCAGGGTAAGACAGGCATACTCCTGCTCGATCCGGTCAATATTACCGTGGTAGCGGGGGCGGGTGGCCCGGACGACCTCCAGTTAGCCGACGGGCAAATTTTGGCAGGAGATGGCGGCACCAGTTCCTTCACCATTTCCGAAGCCGCCTTGGAGAGCTTGGCAGGAAATACCAGTGTGGTCTTGCAAGCTAGCAATGATATTTTGATCAACCCGCTCTCGGACACCAATCTGAGCTTTGCGATCGGCGTGGGTTCGATTACATTTACCGCTGATGCAGATGGCGTGGGCGGTGGCTCTTTTGCCATGCCAGCCACTAATACCATTCGGACGAGTGGGCGATCGCTAACGATCTCCGGGGCTGACCTTAACCTGGGCAATATTGACACTAGCAGCACCACAACGGGCGGAGCGGTTAACCTATCGGCTCTCAACACCCTGACTGTGGGAGCAATCAACACTTCTGCCAGTGGGTTAACGACACCCCTCGGCGGCTCAGTCAATCTCACTGCCATCAGTGACATTCGCTTCAACAGCATTGACAGCCGAGGCATCAACTTGGGAACCGGAGCGGGCACAGGTGGAGATGTGGCGATCGCAACGACTAGAGGCACGGTGAGTGGGCTGGCCGTGCTGCCCAATGGAGCCACCATCAATGCCTCTGGGTCCAGTGACAATGCTTCGGTGTCAATCCAAACCGCAGGTGGTCCTGATAATCTCCCGTTCACTGTCAACTCAGGCGCGCCGCTCAATGGCCTTACCGGGACGATCAGCGGGGGGACTGCCCCATTAGCGACAGGTACTTTCCCCATCTTGGCGGCAGGCGGCTTAGCCAGTGGCACACCCAGTGGGATCAGCATCAGTTCAGTTAACACCGCGCCTGCTCTAGGATCTGCTCCTACCTTGCCTAGCACCGCATTTGAAACCCCGATTACCTTCACCTATGCCGACTTAGCGCCGACCTTGGCTGATGTTGACCTAGACAATATGACGCTGGTAATCAGCTCTGTTCCGGCTGGAACGTTGACGGTGAATGGAGCGCCTGTCGTACCGGGAACGACCCAGCTAACTCCTGGTGATGCCTTGGTTTACACCCCTGCTGTGGGTGCAACCGGGCCTGCTACTGCCTTTACCCTGGCAGCTGGTGATGCTGTGTCGCTCTCCACTCCTACGGCGATCGCGATTACCATTGGCAGTCCTCCACCTCTCCCCCCTCCGCCACCGCCTGAACCCCCTGCATCTCCCCCAGCACCTCCTCCTCTTCCTCCTACACTGCCACCTCTGCCGCCACCGCCTGACCCCCCTGCGCCACCAGTACCACCCTCCCCTCTTCCTCCACCAACCCCTACTCCCGCTTTTCAGCCCGCCCTAGCCGCTCCTCTAGAAGGCCCACCCCGACGGTTGTCTATGGAATTGGCTAGTTTACCTTGCAACTCGCTGGATTTGGATCTTTATGGCTTGGAGGAGCGGGTGAGTCAAGAATTCGAGACTTATCTCGGCAAACCTAGGCGCGGTCCCAACTACAACTTGACGGATATTTGTGAGCACTTGGACTTAGTAGAGCGAGCTACCGGGGTTAAACCCGCCATCCTATATGCCACGTTCGTGCCAGCGGCATTGCTACCAGGTCAGGCTTTAGCGGCTAGCCCCAGCCAGCCTGAACCCCGCGATGATGACCAATTAGAAATAATTCTGATTACGGCGAAGGACAACCCGATTCGCCAACGGATTCCGGGCGCATCCAGAAAAACTGTGTTGCAGATGGCACAGCAGTTTCGTGATGACCTGACGGACCCTGCCAACCGCGACACCACAAGTTACTTGCCAGCGGCACAGCAGTTTTATCAATGGCTCGTTGCCCCCCTAGAAGCGGAGCTAAAAGCTAGAAAAGTTGAAAATATTGCCTTCATCATGGATACAGGACTGCGATCGCTCCCCATTGCAGCGCTGCATAGTGGACAGCAGTTCTTGGTAGAGAAGTACAGCTTGGGGATCATGCCCAGCTTGAGCTTGACGGAAACGCTTTACCAAGGTCTGAAGAAGTCAGAAGTGCTGGCGATGGGAGCTTCTGAGTTTCGGGATCAACAACCATTACCAGCGGTACCTGTGGAGTTGTCGGCCATCCAAGCAGGTTGGGCTGGGCAGACTTTCTTAAATGAAGCCTTTACCCTCAGAAATTTGGAGGCACAGCGGCAACAACAGCCGTTTGAAATCATCCACCTAGCAACTCACGCAGAATTTAAATCAGGTAGCCCTGACAACTCCTATATTCAGCTCTGGGACAAGAAGCTACGCCTCACTGATTTACCGGATTTGGGTTGGAATAACCCACCCGTTCAGTTGTTGGTGCTGAGTTCTTGTCGTACCGCTTTGGGCGATCGCGAAGCAGAGTTGGGGTTTGCGGGGGTCGCGTACCAGGCGGGAGTAAAATCGGTGCTAGCCAGCTTGTGGGCGGTAGATGACGAAGGCACATTGGCGCTGATGAGCAAGTTTTATCAACAACTGAAAACTGCTCCCATCAAGACAGAAGCGTTACGGCAAGCCCAATTAGCCATGATTCGTGGCCAAGTGCAGGTAGACCAGGGTAAGCTGAGAAGTCCTAATGAAAGTATGCCGCTGCCAC
This sequence comes from Trichocoleus desertorum ATA4-8-CV12, assembly GCA_019358975.1. Taxonomy (NCBI): domain Bacteria; kingdom Bacillati; phylum Cyanobacteriota; class Cyanophyceae; order Leptolyngbyales; family Trichocoleusaceae; genus Trichocoleus; species Trichocoleus desertorum. The sequence goes on along the minus strand of JAHHIL010000007.1, from coordinate 24,864 downwards.
CCGAATTGGCGGAAATAGGAACTAAGGATTTGGCCCATCCTTACTATTGGTCCGCTTTCACGATGATTGGTAGCCCTTGGTAAGATAATTTGGCTAGCCCGACGAAGGAGCTACTTTGACTGATTTTTTGATTGATGCAATTAATTTAGTTTGAGGAAAATTAATAATTAGTCCCGAATTTTTTGATTTAAGGCTAGACCTGAGTCTTTGATTCCGCTAGATTTTTTAATGTCCGGTGTGTCTCTGTTGAAAAAGTCCTTAACCCTGAGCTGATGATCCGTCTTGATCGCTAGATTGCGGTGTAATTCTCAATCTAATGACTTCTTGAGTAATACAGCCGCCCTTATTTTCGGGTGCTAGCCTACAGAATTAACCAATGACTTAGGACACGTTGCAAAGACTGGAGTTTTAACTCGGTCTCTCTCGGTAAGCAACGTGGATCGAGATCTAAACGTATCCTGATTTAAGGAGAGTTGTGTGGCTACTGCCTGTGATTTTTGAAGAGGCGGTACTCAATCTGGACTGAGGATTCCTTACCTTTTGGATGAGAGTGATGAGTGAAGCTGACACCCCGACGAATGGCCAAGAGCTGCCTAAGCCAAACGATTTTAACGTTGCTGATTCTGCCTCTGCGGACTTCAGTGCCGCTCCCACGGAGTTGCCCCTCCAGCAGTCAGAGTTGCTAGAAGAAGATTGGCAAACCGTGAATTTTCCGAACGCGATCAGTATTGATGCGATCGCCCACCCGGTTCCTGAAGTAGAAGAGGTCAGCACCGCGCAGCCTGAATCGTCGGAACTTACAGAGTCACTGGTTTCCCTCTCTCTGCCAGAGGTAAACGAGATTGTCACCATTATGCAAGAGCTGCAACAGCGCAATGGCTACTTGCTGAACCGTGTGACGCAGTTGGAAGTCGTGTTAAACGAGTGCCAAGTCACCCTCGAAGCCCAGGCTAGCCGCACTCAAGAGCAAGAAAGCATTCTGGCGCAACAAAGCGAAGAACTAACCTCAGCAGATGAGCATATTGCTCGCTTGATGCACGAACTAGAATGCTCTCACCAGGCCGCCCAGCGCCAACAGATTTTGGTAGAAACCATTACGGCTCAACTGGAAAATAGCCAAGAGCGGGTCGCCCAACTAGAACGTGAATGTGCTCTGACACAACAGCGCTATAACGAGCAAACTCATGCGCTGATGCAAGCAGAAAATATTTGCCGAGACTTGCGATCGCGCCTGCACCGCCAGCAACGCTACACACTGCAATTTAAGGCAGCTCTAGAAAAATGCCTCGATGTTAGCTCGCCTTGTCATGAAGCGCATCCTGACTTAGCCGCTGCCAGCGCCACACCCAACGCCACCAAAGCTCCCTCCGCCACAAAAACTACTGCTGCCTCAGACCCCGCTTTTCTGCCCAAAGTAGACTCAATTCAACCTTGGTCTGCTCAACCTTGGCTGATGGATGCCGACCCAGAAGCAGCAGAAGCCTTTAGCGCATCCGAGTCCCCGCTACATGGGACACCAGACACTGCATTCTCGGATTGGTCAGGCTTAGACTCCGAATCTGTCGCTGACTCTTTACTAGAATTGCCTCCCTCGATCGCGCCTATTTTCCAAGATTTGTTGGCATCTCCTACGGCAGAGGCAGCAGAAGCGGCAGAAGCAGAGGCTCTCAACGCCAACCACCCCCTCTGGAATCAAGCAGCTATTGATTCTCAAGATCAGCTATCCATCAGCTACAACCTCAAGAAAAAAGCAGAAGCAGCAGAGGCAGCAGAAGCAGCAGAGAGCACAACTGTAAACCCATCCCCTCAAGCACAAGAAGCAATTCCTGCGGCTGAAGAAACTGAAGAGCCTGAGTTTACCGAGCCTACCGTTCTGCTAGAATCTGACCCCAGCCATACACTAGAGGCGATCGCGCCATCCTATGCACTCGATTGGGAAGAAGATTTGCCGGAGGAATTGGTACCTGCCTTGCCAGAACCAACTAGCTCTGTCACTGCCCCTGTAGAGGACGTGGAAGGCTCCATCCCCCCACTGACTGGAGCGGATGTTAATGAGGAAGAAGAACTCTGGCACGACTTAGCCAAGCTGATCGATATCTCAGAAGCGGCATCTGGTTCTGCGCGGTCTCAGGTAGAAACCACAGCCCCATCTAGCGATGAGTCTGAAGCGATCGCAGCCTCAGAAGAGTCAACGAGTACAGGTTCTTTTACCTTTTCTTCCAGTTGGCCATCTCCCACTCTGCATCCACTCCGCTCTCACAAAAAGCGTTCTTCAATGGCGGCGGTAGAGTTACCCAGCTTCCCCCAGCGCCGCTCCTAATTGGATTGAGACCTAACCCCCAGCCCCTTCCCTGCTAGGGAAGGGGAGCAAGATTTGAAGAACTTGTGTGATTAACCTTTTTTGCCTGCCAAAGGGCTGTTAGGGCTGACAGGGGAACCTGAGGCGACATCAGGCTGCGACGTGGATGAATTGGGTAGCGATCGCCTAAATTCAACTTGAGGAAGGCCCAAGCCAGCCGTTAGCGCATAGTTCCAGCTCAACAACCACAACCAAAAGCCAGGATAGTGTGCTTCTAACCAAGGTTGACTCCAACGAGTGAGTTGAGGGAGCCAATTACCCACCAAACCGCTCATCAGAGCAGCAACGGTAAAGCTCACATAGCTGCCAATCCAACGGAAAAAGTCTTTCGGGCCAGCCAGTTGCCAAATCCAAACTAACAAGGCGGGGTTTTGCCATGCGGCGCGGATCGCCATGCGGTTAAACGACACCCAATCAGCTCGGTCTTTGATAAACGCATCTGCTATGGCTGGAGGTTCCCCTGCCAAAATACCAAAGAAGGTATTGAGCATGGCGTTAATCCGCTCTGGCGGCAGGAAGCGGTGAGTCGGCACCATCATGCCTTTAGAGAACAGCCAAGTCACAGAGACATTACTTTGGAACGTATGGATTTGGTTGAGGTGCTTAGCCCTGAGCAGATCGTGCTGCAAAGCCGTGTCAAGCAGATGAGTTAAACGGCCCAAATTGCGCACCAGTGAGCCAAATCCAGTGAAAACCAAGGGAGACTGCAACGAAGCAGCATCCCCGATCGCCACCAACCGATCGAAAGCCACCTGGCGATCGCGACTGCCTACCGTGAAGTGACCCGGAATATAACCAAACGTCGGTTTGCGCCACACCAGCTGATCCATATCGCAACGGCGATACTCTGGCAGAATCGTAAAAAAGTCCTCATACATCTCCAGCAGCGAGCCAGGATTGTCGGGATGTACCTGATGGTAGTGGAACAGATAAATCGTGATTTCCTCACCCTGAGCTGGGAACAGCTCCCAAATCAATTGTCGCCCCTTAGAAATGTCCCCGTGGCTGTTGAGGACATCACCATACTTGGCATCCCAGACTTCTGGCGCGAAACCACTCGCGATCGCCGCCCCTACGGTCGGGCAAACACTGTCAAAGGCGCGGCCACCGTTGAGTTGCCAAGCGATCGGGGAAGCGGTACCCATCGCATCAACCAACAAGCGTCCTGTAACCTGTTTGGGCGATCGCGTTGGTAAGTGAGTCAGCGTCACCGTCACTTGTTCAGCGCTGACATCAGCCCGGACAAACTCAGTTTCGTCCCAAATTTCACCCCCTGCCGCCCGGAATTTGTCGCCACAAACTCGCAACAGCTTGTCGGCATCAATCCCAACATTGAGCACCGTCGGCGTGTGCAAAATCGGAGCTTTCGCTTGAGGCGGATTATTGGCATCAAAAAACTTATGAAACCCGTCGATATATTCCCTAGCAATTACAGATTCAAAGTCAGCGGGCGTAAACAGTCCCAAATCAATTAAGCTTTGGAATTCATCCCGAGAAATATTCCATTCTCGATTCATGCGGCCAAAGGGCAAGCGCTCCACCAATAGCACCCGGTAGCCCAGCCGAGCCATCACCGCAGCATGAATCACCCCCAAAGCGCCACCAATGTAGATCAAGTCGTAATCGAAGGCGTTGGGGTTCTGCGAATCTGAGTTGCTCGTGCCTAAGCCTTTAGGGCTGGCTTCTGAGCGAAAAATTACCTGTTGGGGTTGCTGAGGATTACGGACGCCCTCACGCCAGCGTTGCTCCCACCAGTAGACACGGGTTAGGTCATATTCCCCGTTCGGCATTTTCTGGAAGAACTTCACCGTCTGGGGATAGCGAGAAGCGAGAGCCTCAAAGATCGATTGCTGCGTCAGGTCGATCGCAGGCGGCACTGGGTACTGATTGGGAAACTGCTGCCTAATTGCGGTTGTAAGGTGCTGGAGGAATTTTTGCTCTCCTGGAATTGCTGTTTCTGCCCACCGAAAAATCTTTAAATAGGTCGTTCGCTGTAAAGACCAGACAAAAACTGACAGCTCAGAGTCTAGGGCACTCGTTGGGTCTGAAATCGTCTTAGATGCTGTTGTAGTCCTGCAACAGCTGAGACGGAAGCCGTTTGGCGTTACAATCTTCTCGCCCAACTCTGGGTGAAAGTCTTGCTGTAACCATCGACACACACCCTCTGTATCTGGGGTAGGAACTTCAATGTAAAGAATTTCTTTCATTACGAGGATTTTGGGGGGATTTACTCCAGCAAATTACGTAGTAAGGCAGGGTTGACAGAACCCAAAATTACGTTAAACTTCCGAATACTAAATTACTTAAGAAACTTTACAACATTCTCATATAGCTTTTAGGCGGCGATCGCCTTGATTAACTAGCCATGAATTATCCCATCCCTGTGAATCCTGAAGAAATTGTGGCGCTTCGCCAAGAACAAGTTGACGAAGAACTGGTAGCTGCTGCGATCGCGGGTGTAGTCCTGATTACACGCTCTGAAGGTCGTTCCTTAGCAGATTTAACAACAGAAGTGCTCAAAGATGACAGCCTGCTAGATGCAGCTCAACGGCGCTGGCTCAGCGATATCGTGGCTCAAGCCTGGGAAAGCCTACCATAGTTCTAGAACCAGTTCTGCATTCGTTCAGTTTAAGAGCGCTAAAGCGAGCAAGCGATTCATGCAAGACCTCAGTGCCCAAATTATTCGAGCTTGGCGCGAGCGTGTAGGCCCCAAGCTGTTGCCGCTGCTGTCTACAGTGCGATTGGGTGGATTAGTGCTGGCAGGTTTTGCTCTCTGGGGCTTTGCCGAAATAGCCGATGAAGTTTTAGAAAAAGAAACACAAGCATTCGACACGACAATTTTGCTGAGCCTGCGGGAGATGCACAACCCCCTGCTCGATCGCCTCATGATCGCGATTACGTTTCTTGGGGAGCCAACAGAACTAACTATTATGAGTTTGGCTTTGGGTGCTTGGCTGCTGTGGCGAGGTCAACGCTCTGAAGCCACTACATTGGCGATCGCGGCAGCAGGAGCAGCGGGGCTGAATTTTTTGCTAAAGGATGTATTTGCTCGTGCCCGTCCTGCTTTGTGGCAGCGAATTGTAGATGTGCGATATTACAGCTTCCCCAGTGGTCACGCCATGTTGTCGATGGTGGTCTATGGTCTGCTGGGCTATTTGCTAGCCACTCACTTTAGACGCTGGCGCATCGGCATTTTGGTTGCCACAGTGGTTATAATTGCCGCGATCGGGTTGAGTCGGCTCTATCTGGGTGTTCACTGGCCTACAGATGTTTTGGCAGGCTACGCAGCGGGTTTGGTCTGGTTACTAACCTGCATCCTCAGCATCGAAATCTGGCGACACCGAGCCGCAATGCGAACTCAAGAAGCAGAACGCCCAAAATCAACCAGCACAAAATGACTTGGGGCGATCGCGAAGGACTTCATCTAGATCGACCACTTGGTTTGCTGCAATTTCTGACTCTGCTTGGGCAATTAGGCGATCGAGTTTCCCCGATGTGAAGTCAGCTTCAATTTGTTGGTCCCACATCTCATCTAAATAATCCTGAAGCCAAATTGCAAGCTGACAAATATCGTTTTCTAGCAATTGTTTGATAGCTGCTTCGATTTCTGGTAGCTCAGTCATAGAGAAGGCTGCTCTAAGTTACTTCTATGCTACCGTGCAGCAATTTGAAAATTGCTAAATTGCAATTAAATTCCGCTCACTTACTTCTTGCGATAATGCCCTTTAACAGAAGTTCCATCCTGACGACGATAACCTTTCACATAGGTTTTACCACCTGAGCTGGTTGAAGAACTACTTCTCCACAAGCTAGATGGACTGGAACCACCCCAATTATTCGTAGCTTTTTGTTGATTTGATTGTCTAGCCTTCTCTGTCTGTGCCTGCTGTTCTTGCCTTAGTTTTTCTTCTCGAAGCTGCTGTTCCCTTTTAAGCCGTTCTTCACGCTGTTTGTCCAATTTCAACCGTTCTTCACGAAGGCGTAATCTTTCCTTTGCTCGTTTCTCCTTCTTACGATCCTCTTCTTCACGTCTCCATTTTTTGATCAGACATTGCCAGTTTTCTGACGATATTTGAAGATCTCTCACAGGAGGCGTAGAACTTTCCCGTGTAAAGCTATAAATCTCGCTGTCCAGATTAGTAGCAGTTGAAATGTTAGAAGCCTGATCCCATTGCTTCGTGTTTTCTTGAAGTTTTTGAATGACAAAGGGTGGCAAAAAAAGATTGGGTACGGGTTCAGGTGTAGGTTGTTTCTTTCCAAAAATTCCCTCAAAGAAACCGACTTTTTGAGGTTTTTGCGGTTTAGGAATTGCCGTCTCAAGAATCCAAATCTTGACTGTTTTATCCCAGCTACTACTAATAATCACCTGACCGTCAAGACAGAAGCTTACTGAGCTAACTCCTGCTGAGTGAGCCTGAAAAGATGAACTTAAGATACCTTTGGCAAGATCCCAAACCTTGATGTATCCATCATCTCCACCACTGACAAGAAATTGACCGTCAGAACTAAAGCTCAAGCCACGCACACTACTGGAATAACCTTGTATTGTTCCTTTAGATAATCCAGACTGTACATCCCATAGAAGAATATCACCCTCATCTCCAGCGCTCGCCAGCGTTTTTCCATTAGGGCTGAATGTAACTATACGAACATCTTTAGTATGGGCAGACAGGCAGAAAATCTCTTCCCAGGCATTAGTCCGCCACAGCTTAATTGTGCAGTCGCAACTACCACTGGCCACCAAACTACTATCAGGGCTTACAGCAATAGACTGAATGTAATTTGAGTGCCCCTGAATTGCTTGAACTTCTTTGCCATCTTTCAAACTGAAGACCTTGATTTTGTTGTCGTCACTGCCGCTGACGATAAGGTCGTAAATTGGAATAACAGCAACCGATGTCACTGATTTTGAGTGATTGTTTAGAGTCAAAAGCTCTTTAGATGTTCTTAAATCCCAAATCTTGATAGTGCCATCATCACTGCCGCTGATAAGGCCATTGCCCTTTGGAGTGAAGACAACAGAACGAACACCCTTAGAATGCTTGAATGAAAGCTCTAGTGGATTGCCATCATTCAGGTTCCAGAGCTTAATAGTATTGTCATCACTGCCACAGGCGAGTAACTGACGGCCTGGATTGAAACTGGTTGAGCGAACACCGCCAAACCAGCTAGAGTCACCACTAAATGTATGAACATGATGCCATGTCTGTCTCATAATTGAGATGACTCCATTGACTTAATTATCAAGTTATCTTTGTCAGCATTCCCAGCAGTGCTATGCAACTACACGTTGAAATCTTCCAATACCCACATCAAACGAGTTTTTTGTGATAACGCCTGATTTAGAAAACGGAATAAACGATCGCGAAACTAGTTAGCAATGACCTTGGCATCCAAAAAATTATGATCCCCTTAGTTAGTAGGGCAATACTACAACCCAAAAGAAAGGTGGTCATTCTGCCATCTGCCCCTTTAGGCTGGAGAAGAACGAGTCTTTACGGCTGGCTTGCTTAACTCAGTTAGCGATACAGTTGTGTCTACCTTGAGGCTCCGTTGATTAAAATGAGCAGATCATCTCTCAGTTAATATGCAGAAAATTTTCACAGCTCCCGAACCTGCTACTTTATTTGCGAGTAGAACCACGATTAGCGTGCAGGCGCTATTTTTAGGTGAGCGGATTGACATCAAAGTCTTAGAGACAGGCGATCGCCTAGCCGTTTTACCTCTGGTGGTGACAGCGGGAGCACAAGGCTGTGCAGTGCTGTTTCGTTATGGAGCCGTCGTGCTCTTTAACTTAAATTCTGAAGAAACGGATGCTTTTCTAACGAGTCTCAAGTCCTCTGTGATCGAGCCTTTCGAAAAGCCAGAAACGGAATCTGACCAGATCCAGCTCAACCCCGCTGATGCCTCTAAGGTCAAAGACGGCATTATTCTCTTGAGCGAGTTTACAGTGGAGCGGTTGCAACTCGTCGCTGATGTTTTGGCTAAAAGCGTAGTTCTGTCCCATTACGAAGCCAGCATTGCTAATTTCTTCGATCGCATTGAGCCTTTAGCGGCTGATTTGCAATATCAAGGTCGAGGCAAACGCCAAGATAGAGAGTTACTGCGTCACATCGGCGGCACGCTATTAATTCAACACAAAATGGTAGGACTGGTAGCCTTGGGCGAAAAGCCAGAAACCCTCTGGGAACGTCCAGAACTAGAGCGGCTCTACCTTCGAATGGAAGATGAATATGAAATCAGCGAGCGGCACGCGGCTTTACAACGCAAGCTGGAGTTGATCTCCCGGACTGCTGAAACTGTGCTGGATTTGCTGCAACGCAATAGTAGTCAGCGGGTCGAGTGGTACATCGTCATTTTGATTGTGGTCGAAATTCTGCTGACCCTGTATGAGTTGTTCTTCCGGGGTTAACCACGAGGCTCAATGCGTTTCACTATAGTCAGCACAAAAAGCACCATGAGGGCAGCAATTAAGCTGAGGGCTAGTAAACCACAACCTGCGGCAATGCCTAACGCTGCTGAAACCCAAATTGCCGCAGCAGAGGTCAGCCCCCGGATACGCACTTGCTCAGATCTGTGCTTCGCCTGCTGGAGGATTTCCCCTGCTCCCAAGAAGCCGATTCCGGTAGCTATGCCTTGAATGACGCGACTCAGAGCATCGGCACTTGCGTCGGTTTGACCCAATTGGATGGGGATTAGGACTAAAAGAGCCGAGCCAAAACTCACGAGCATGTGCGTTCTCAGGCCAGCGGGTTTATGGTGAATTTCTCGCTCGAAGCCAATCACGCCACCGACGAGCAAAGCCAGACTCAACCTGACCACAATGTGCCCTAAGCCGTCCAAAGTAATTGGATGAATAATATTCAAGGTTTACTAAAAGGTTGCTAACAAGCAATCAGGATTGTAGCTCTCCACTGTACTATGCTTTCAAGCCTTCAGGGAGGTTAGCGATCGCTGATTCTGTCGCTGCCATCAGCCAACGCGGGTAGGCGTAGGAACAGTTTGCGGTTAGCGTGCCTGGGTAGTGAGTGCTGCTCACCCAATCCACAACACTCTTTAAACTTTCGAGTGGGCGATCGCCTGTCGCTTCAAAAGCCAAGCTCCACCAAGCAGTGTTGTGGATTGTAAGTTGCGTCAGTTCCACGGTACAGCCTGTGTCCATAGATTGGCCTAGAGGCACCGCCACACAAGTTTGGTTGGGTAACACCTCATACTGCCGCTGCGATCGCGTTTTTTGGACGCTAACCCAAGTGCCCTGAGCTAGTAATTGCTCATCTATTTCCTGAGGTTGAGGGGAATTGTCGCCCGACCACTTTACCCATTGCTCTACCCGACCTCGCCAACCAGAACCAAAGTCTTCCACGCCTAACTCCGCTTGGCGCAGCTTCACCTCTAGGTTGCCCTGCCGCAGTTTCAAACCCAAGTATTCATGCTCTGAAATCAAGAGATATGTGTCTTGCCGCTCCGTGGGTGCCGCTAAATATTGGCCCAATTCTGCCTGCTGAAACCACTGGGCGATCGCATCTGGAATCGTACCGAGATGAAACCAACGCACTTCTGTTGTAATCAACATGAGTTTCCTCACCTCTTAACCCAAAGAAATCAGGATTAACAATTCGCAAAACCAGGCGAGAGCAGAAAGTTGCTAAAAGCCCAATCTTCACAATCAGCTTTACTAATAGTTACTTTCTGAAACATTTGAATAAATTAAGGAAAGTTCATTTTAAGATAGGGCTAACGTTAAAACCCTTCATTGCTGGAGAAGCCTCTACTTCCGCGAGAGAAGCAGCAGAGAAAGGGCACAAACACCGATGAGTCGGGTGCATCTCCGTGTCCAGTTGTTTTTGTACCACCGTCTTCCAGGGGCCACAAAGTTTCCGGGAGAGTCAGTGCCTGGAACAACTTATTGGTTGGCAGGAGTGAAATAGTGCACATAGAAAACCAAACGACAGCAGTAACCCAAGCAACAGCAATTGATGAACCATTATTAGACCCTTTTTTTACGCTATCTCTGGATTTGCTTTGTGTAGTGGGCTTCGACGGCTACTTTAAGCGCTGGAATCCAGTTTGCGAAAAAATCCTGGGTTTTACTGCTGCTGAGCTGCTCAACACTCCTGCAATACGATTTGTCCACCCTGGCGATCGCGCCCTGACCAAAGCTTATATACAGCAACTACTCCTCAGCTCAGAACCAATTTGTTTCGAGAATCGCTGCTTGTGCCAAGACGGTTCCTATCGTTGGTTGTCCTGGAAAGCCCAAGCCCTGCCAGAGCAAAAACTGATTTATGCCACAGCTCACGACATTACCGAACGCAGGCGATCGGCGAAGCGGCTGCGCTCCAGTGAAGAAAGATTTCAACTGCTCATAGAAAGCGTCAAAGACTATGCCATCTATATGCTCGACTCAGAGGGCATTGTCATTAGTTGGAATACAGGTGCAGAGCGGATCAAAGGCTACAGTGCTGATGAAGTAATTGGTCGGCATTTCTCTTGTTTTTATCCACCCGAACAAGTCCAAGAAGGCAAGCCAACTTGGGAGTTGCAGCAAGCCGCGGCTTTGGGTCAGTGCGAAGTGGAAGGCGAGCGGGTCCGCAGAAATGGCTCTAGATTTTGGGTGAATGCAGTCATGATCGCGCTGCGGGATCACAAAGGGCAACTCCAAGGCTTTGCGAAAGTGACGCGAGACATTACCGAGCGCAAACAAACAGAAGCAATTCTGCAACGAGCTTTTGATCAGCTAGAAAAGCGGGTCCACGAGCGGACGAGTGAGCTATCCCAAGCAAACTTCATGCTCAAGCAAGAAATTGCCGAGCGGGAGCAGGTCGAAGCGGCACTCAGGCAGTCAGAAGCCCAACTAAAGCAGCAAGCTCAACAGCTAGAGTCCACCTTGTATGAGCTACAGCGAACCCAATCCCAACTGGTGCAGTCAGAAAAAATGTCCAGCTTAGGTCAGTTGGTCGCAGGGGTCGCGCACGAGATCAATAATCCGGTTAGCTTTATTTACGGCAACGTCAAGTATGCCGATGAGTATATCCAGACAGTGCTGCATTTACTGACGCTCTATCAACAACAATGTCCCGATCCAGTGGATGAGCTGAAAGCGGCCCTAGCAGGAATTGACTTAGACTTCCTGGCGGCAGACCTGCAAAAGCTCCTGCAATCTATGCGAGTGGGGGCAGAACGGATTCGCGAAATTGTCTTGTCTCTGCGGAACTTCTCGCGCTTGGATGAGGCAGAAATGAAAGCAGTAGACATTCATGAAGGTCTCGACAATACGCTGCTGATTCTAAAAAATCGGCTCAAAGCTCATGCCAGCCATCCTGGGATTACAGTGCTGCAAGAATATGGCGACCTGCCTCTAGTAGAGTGCTACGCCGGACAGCTCAACCAAGTATTCATGAACATTCTGAGTAACGCGATCGATGTTTTGGAGGACTCCCAAAATCAGTCCCCTGAGCAACCGGGTGTGATTCATATTTGTACGACTGTGCAAGCTGATCATTGGGTTGTCGTTCGCATTGCCGACAATGGCCCAGGTATGAGTGAAACCATACAACGGCGGCTCTTTGATCCCTTTTTCACCACAAAACCTGTTGGGCGTGGGGTGGGGTTGGGCTTATCGATTAGCTATCAAATTGTGGTGGAGAAGCATGGAGGCCGCTTAAAGTGCCACTCCATTCCGGGTCAAGGCACAGAATTTGTGATCAAAATTCCTAGCTTGGCAGCTCTCCGGGCCAGCCCACCTCTAGCTGAGCCAGTGCGACTCCAGTCGCGATCGCCAGAGCAGCAAACAACTCTGAATCCCGTGTCATCCAAGCAATGTGTGTGAGGTAGGACCACGTTGACGCACTCCCACGGCTAAAGCACGTGGGATTCAGCGATACTGGCGAACAATGCGAGGCGAACCCCGTCTGACTTGCTCTCTCGCTCTAGACAACGCCCTGCCTAGTTGGATTGCTCCAAACAACCAGAATTGGTTTTCTCTCTTTAGGACTGACAGACAATGCGAACCCTGGATTTTACCCCTAGCGATTCGAGTTTTCCAATTAAACTGCCAAGTCTACATTCCTGCGGTACGTTTGAGTCTTTACCCGAACAACTTCTGTTCAGAACCCGCCGAAACCCAAGTATGTTGAAGAACTTGCTTGAATTCTATCAGAACACATGGTTCATTTGTTCGCCTCCGGCTCACCGCCTTATATCCCACGGCTAAAGCATGTGGGCTTTACGGCGATCTCTGTAAAATTGGGCAACGATCAAGTCAGACAAGGAAGCAGCGGTCATGGGCACGTCTCTAGAGGTTAATAGCGAAAATTTTGCGACTGAGGTCGTGCAAAAGTCCTACGAAAAGCCAGTCGTAGTCGATTTTTTTGCTCAGTGGTGCGGCCCCTGCCAGATGCTCAAGCCCATCTTAGAGAAGTTGGTGCAGGAGTACGATTTCGTCTTAGCCAAGGTTGACATTGACCAAAGCCCAGATTTAGCCAACACCTACGGAGTGGAAGGGGTGCCAGATGTCAAAATCTGGATGCAAGGTGAGATGCGAGATGGCTTTGTGGGTGTCTTACCAGAACCCAAGCTGCGATCGCTGCTGTCAGAGTTGAGCTTGAAGTCTGAACTGGAGCAAGGGCTAGAAACGCTACAAACGGCAATTCAACAGGGCGACGTCGCCACAGCTAAGCAACTGCTACAAACCCTCAGTGAGAAATATCCTGAGGATCGGCGCTTAATTTTGGCGGGTGCCAACTTTCTGATCAATCAAAATAAATTAGAGTCAGCCACCAAGCTATTGAGTGCGATTCAAGCCGATGACAAGGAATATTTCGCCAAAGCGCAAGCAATGAAATCGCTAATTCAGTTTCAGCAGATTGCCGCAGAATCTGTCATCGAAACTGAATTGGATGAAGTATTTCTAAAAGCCATTCGGTTGACTTTGGCAGCAGATTACGCAGCCGCCTTGTCGCTCTTTTTAGAGTTAGTCGGTCGCGATCGCAAATATCGAGCAGATGGTGCTAGAAAAGCCATGCTGACTATTTTCGACTTGTTAGGTGATGAGCATCCTCTGACAAAAGAATACCGCAAGCAATTATTGCTGGCTCTTTACTGAGTGCCATTTTTAACTATCAACTAAACAAGCTTACGTAAGCCAAACTGAGGTCTATCTAGTTAGTCTTAGTTTAACGAATCAACTTAGCTTTAAAGGCTGGGTTTATGGTATTTATCAAGTCTTAAGCTAGAAAATCCAGCGATCGCTCAAGCCTTACGGAGCCTTGATTATACAAATCATACTAGGGACATACATTTACCAACACTCCAACCAAACCAGGCTGCATGCTTTCCCAGTAAAATTGAGAATAAGTTCCTTGGAAGCACTTACAGAACTGCTTGAAGTGTATAAAATTGTTGTTTAATACTGGCTTGTTAAAGTGGAACCATCTTTTTTTACAATTTACCAGACTCAGTCGGGTATTGAGCTGCGGCCCGGATGTGACGATTCATCCGCAGAAGCGCGTTTGATTTGTACCCACAAATCCTATGAATCCGCTTACGAGAGTGCCCAGTTAATTGCTCATAACCGCAACATGCCACTCATTGATTGCGTGTATGCTAACCATCTTCCTTGAATCACGCCTAAATCATTGAATTCGTCTACTTAGTGAGTAGCTTGAACTTGATCCAAGCAGCCCCTAACAGTAGCCCCACCGCATGAGTCCAATAACTCCAACTAGAGGGATTCATGCCACTCGGCATATTTAAACTTCCTAACCCGTAAATTGCCTGCTGCCCGAACCACCAAAACAAGTAAAACCAAGCAGGTAATTCAATGGGCACAAAGATTACCAATAGAGGCAAGATCGAGTCAATCTTAGCTTTGGGGAAACTCACTAATTGACGCACTCCCACGGCTAAAGCACGTGGGATTCAGCGATACTAGCGAACAATGCGAGGCCAACCCCGTCTGACTTGCTCTCTCGCTCTAGACAACGCCCTGCCTAGTTGGATTGCTCCAAACAACCAGAATTGGTTTTCTCTCTTTAGGACTGACAGACAATGCGAACCCTGGATTTTACCCCTAGCGATTCGAGTTTTCCAATTAAACTGCCAAGTCTACATTCCTGCGGTACGTTTGAGTCTTTACCCGAACAACTTCTGTTCAGAACCCGCCGAAACCCAAGTATGTTGAAGAACTTGCTTGAATTCTATCAGAACACATGGTTCATTTGTTCGCCTCCGGCTCACCGCCTTATATCCCACGGCTAAAGCATGTGGGCTTTACGGCGATCTCTGTAAGCTCCCAAGACGGCGGCGATCGCTCCATTTGCACCAATCAGCGGAGTTTGCAAGGTGGGATCGAGCAAAACTTGTAAACCGCTGGTGAGTATCCCAATCAGCACAAAAAAAGCTAGAAACACTCCGTGCCCTAGAGTCGCCTCAGCTCCTGCCCCAAAAACCCTCAAAAAGAACAGATTTCCTAGTAAGTGCGCCCAGCCCTGATGCAAAAACAAGCTCGCTAGCAGGGCGACCATCAGGAATGGTAGCGCTAACCACTCTCCAGCGATTGCATCTTGACTGAGTGCGACCATCCGGACAGGCACTACTCCCCAAGTTTGCAGAACATTGGCTAAAGCTGGCGCTTCTAGCTGTAACTCCCACAAAAATAAACCAACACTCAGCCCAATCAAGCCGTAGGTGACAAGCGGACGAGAACGCTGGGGTAAGTTGTCACCAAGGGGAATCATGGCTAGAGCAGGCTCAAGGTTTTAACTAGCCTACTCCAGCTCTGCAAATAGGTCAGCTAAAACTTGGTTAGAAAACAGAAATCCCTCAGGATCGGTGAGCTTGATTCGAGCTTCGGATGGCAGAGCTTCAGGGGTCAGGATGGCGATCGCTTCCCACTCCACTCCTGTCACTTCTACCCAACCTTGTTCATGATGTGACTGTAAACAGTGACAGATTTTGTCCAAGCTAGATTTACCAAACTGTTTGGCTAACTCTACTAAACTCAAGCCTTCGGCAAGGCGAAAGCCCAGCATCAGGGTGTCGAGGAGGAGATCTGGAGAGGAAGAATGAGGGATGAAGGATGAAGGATGAAGGGGGGAGGAAGGTGAAGTGCTGGAGAGTTGGGATTTTTGGGTTTCGACCCATTCGTAATATTCGCGGGTTTTGCGGGGACGGGTGAAGCGTTGGCCTTGGAGGTAACTGGCGGCTCCCATGCCGAAGCCATAAAAAGGTTGGTTTTTCCAGTAGACGCGATTGTGGCGACACTGGAATCCCGGTTGCGCATAGTTAGAAACTTCGTAGTGGTCGTATCTCGCAGCCGTGAGCAGTTGTTGAGCTAAGCGGTACATCTCAGCCGCAGCAGTGTCGGAGGGTAATGGTTTGTCTCCGGGTTGATATTGCCGACCAAAAGCGGTGACAGGCTCCACGATTAGGTCGTAGCTGGAAAGATGCTTAGGAGCCAGGGCGATCGCCGCTTCTAAAGAGGCTTGCCATTGATCTAGGGTTTGATGCGGTAATCCTGAAATCAAATCTAAACTAAAGTTAAGCATCCCTGCTTGGTGGATCAGTTCCACGGCAGCATAAATATCGGTGACTGAGTGAGTGCGGCCACAAAGCGTCAGTAATTCTGGTTGAAATGCCTGCACGCCTAGGCTAACTCGATTGACTCCCGCTGCTTGATAGCCTCGAATTTGAGGTAGATCAAACGTGCCGGGATCAATTTCAATTGAGATTTCGGCATCAGCAGCGGTGCCAAACTGACGCGCCAAGGTTTGCAAAATGCGATCGAGTTGCGCTGCGGAAAGTAGGGATGGAGTACCACCCCCAAAAAAGATAGTCTCTAAAGGCTGGGTAGAAATGGCTGGATCTGAGGCTGTATCCAGTACGGTCAGCTCAA
Source organism: Trichocoleus desertorum ATA4-8-CV12 (assembly GCA_019358975.1). Taxonomy (NCBI): domain Bacteria; kingdom Bacillati; phylum Cyanobacteriota; class Cyanophyceae; order Leptolyngbyales; family Trichocoleusaceae; genus Trichocoleus; species Trichocoleus desertorum. The sequence goes on along the minus strand of JAHHIL010000007.1, from coordinate 8,611 downwards.
TTTCTTGACACAGCACTTCCACATACTGCGCGATCGCCCCAGAAGTTTCGCCACGGGCATGATCCCCCACCACAGCCACAGGAAAGTCGCAGTAATAACACCGCCGCCGACAAAAGGGGATATGCAGATAGGCTGCTTTTGGGCGATCGCAAGCAACAGTTCGGGAAATAGGACTTATGTTTTCTAGCACCGAATTTGTAATAAGGCTCAAACTGGTAAAGAAATCTTGATTAAAATTGCCAGTTGGGTGAAATGTAAAGCTATTAATAAAGCTATGAACAGTCTTTTAGATTAACAAAAGCTTATTAGGTTCTGTAGACGGTCAGCACCCGGAAAAGTAGTGAAATCAACCCATTCCTGACCCTACCCCAATGGGTTCAAAATAAAATTGCTAAGACAAACTTCAACTGGAAACTACTAAATAAAAGCCAGTTTCTAATAGAAGGTCAAAGTCAACAGTGTCATAAAGTTAAGCAAGGGCAGGATATAAAATAGAGCCATGTGAAGTTTTAATAGCTGAGTGGGTTCAAGTCGCTACTGAAGCCCTGCTAAATCTTGAAAGTGAATTCAATCGGCTTAACACGACGCTCAGCCACCGTCCAACTCTCCTCTAGTCTCTCCAAGACTTCTTGAGTGGGGCTAGACATACATCCCATCTATCCCAATGGGCTATACATATGCTCGATGCACTAATCATCTTCTCATTCATACTAGCAGGGGCGGGGATCGGCTTCTTCAGCGTTGATCTCCTACCCAACACAACCTTAGCCCAAGTCAGCAATCGTGAGGGCTTGAGCTTAGTTACGGCTGGCTTCGGAGCCTTAATTGGGGTCGCCTTTGGCCTTGTCGCTCAGACTGCATATCGACGGCTAGAAAAACAAGTTCGGCAGATGCCAGTCGATATCTTGCTCAGCCGTTCCGTCGGTTTAGTCTTAGGACTGTTGGTCGCCAACTTGATGCTAGCGCCCATCTTCTTACTACCGATCCCCTGGGAGTTTGCCTTTATTAAGCCATTGGTAGCCGTTCTGGGTAGTATTCTGTTTGCTTTTTCTGGCATGTCTCTAGCGGATACCCACGGTCGAGCCTTGCTACGGCTGATCAATCCTCACTCAGTCGAAACCATGTTGCTGGCAGAAGGCACCTTGAAGTCTGCTAGTACCAAGGTTTTGGATACTAGCTGCATCATCGACGGGCGCATTGAAGAACTCCTCAGCACAGGTTTTCTAGAAGGCCAGATTTTGATCCCGCAGTTTGTGTTGCTGGAGCTACAACAAGTTGCCGATGCTTCTAGCGACCAAAAACGGGTGCGAGGAAGACGGGGCTTAGACATCCTCAACCGCATGAAAGAAGCTTATCCCGAACGAATCGTTATTCATTCCGCTGACTATGACGACGTTCCTACTGTAGATGCTAAACTTGTGCGCTTGGCTCAGGAAATCAATGCCACGCTGTTCACCAATGACTACAACCTCAACAAAGTAGCGAGTTTACAGCGAGTGCCCGTCTTGAATATCAATGAACTGGCTCAGTCGCTACGACCTGCTTATTTACCAGGAGATTACCTGGATTTGAAGATCCTCAAAGAAGGCAAAGAACCTGCTCAAGGGGTCGGCTATCTGAACGATGGCACGATGGTAGTGGTCGAAGAAGGCGGTAACCGAATTGGTGATGAACTCCAAGTAGTAGTCACTGGGGCGTTGCAAACTTCAGCGGGTCGCATGATCTTTGCGCGTCCCAAGTCTTCGATTGTGGCCTAACTGCTATGGCGGCACCTAGTAAAGATTCTAAGCTGCTCAATTTGGATCTAGTTTGGAGCTTAGGGCTATTCGTCGCTGCTTGCGGTTTGTGGGGGATCAACTTGGGTGGGTTGCCTCTGCGGGATTGGGATGAAGGTACCTATGCCGCGATCGCCAAAGCCATGTACCGCACTGGGAATTGGCTCTACCCCATGATCAACGGCAGTCCTTACCTTAACAAGCCACCACTGCTAGAATGGCTGATCGCTAGCAGCTACAAGCTATTGGGGATCAGTGACTTTACGACTCGCTTACCAGCAGCGTTTTTAAGTGCTTGTGCGGTGCCGTTGCTGTACTGGGTAGGGCGGCAGGTATTTAATCAGCGCTTGCCAGCAGTTTTGTCCGCAGCGGTATATCTCACCCTCCTCCCCGTCGTGCGACATGGGCGACTGGCGATGCGAGACGGCATTACTGTCTCATTCTTGCTGTTGTTAGTGGGATGTCTGTTGAAAGCGCGTCACGATCGCCGTTGGGCTTTGGGAGCGGGCATTGCACTAGGCTTGTTGGGCTTAACCAAAGGCATTTTGGCCTTACTTCTAGGGGCGATCGCGTTCATTTTTCTAGTTGTAGATCGGCAGTACGCTTTACTTTGGAGTCCTTATCTGTGGTCTGGAATTGGTTTGGGGGCTGTACCAGTCCTGGCTTGGTATGGCGCACAAGTGCAGCACTACGGCTCTGTTTTCCTGCAAGTCCATTTCTTAGCGCAATCGGTAAATCGCGTCTGGGAGTCCGTCAATAGCAATACTGGCCCTGTTTGGTACTATCTCCTAGAGCTGCTGAAATATACTTGGCCTTGGTTACTTTTCCTCCCCAGTGGGTTAGCGTTGGCGTGGCAGAAGCGACAACTGACTTGGAGCCGTTTAGTCTCAGTCGGAATCGGGATTTACCTGAGTACTGTTTCGGTGATGACAACCAAACTGCCTTGGTACGTGATCCCGCTCTACCCCTTTATCGCTTTGGCTTTGGGCGCACAACTCGATCAGCTTTGGCACCGCGATCGCCCCTACTCCAAAGTAGCAGCGGGTTTCTTGGGGTTCCTCGCGATCGCAGGCTTTGCAGGAGGAGCCTATGCCAGCTGGGCTGACTCACAGCCTGTCCTGTTGGCGATCGGCACCACTGTAGGGGTGAGCTTTGCCTGGGCGGCTTGGTGGATGCTGCGTCAGCAACGGCAGTTCATCACAGTTTTGCTGGTGGGTTGTTACGTAAGCTTGGGGCTGTTGATGAGTTCTTCGCTTTGGCTGTGGGAGCTAAACGAAGCCTATCCCGTTAAGCCCGTGGCTGCGCTGATTGCCGCTCACACTCCACCCGGAACCACCGTTTACACCTCATTTCCCAACCATCGCCCCAGCCTTAATTTCTACAGCGATCGCCTAGTGCTACCCACAGGTTTACCTGATTTGCAGCAGCTCCAGGCAACTCAGCACTATTTGTTGCTAGATGCCGTAGTTCTAAACAGCTTACAAATTTCTAGTCAGCGGGTATTGGGCATGGCTGAAGGATTTGCTTTAGTAGCACCCACCGCTGCGCAAACTCCTTAAGAGACCGAAGAAGTCAAGAAGTCAGTTGCCAGATTTTGATGGTGTTGTCCCAACTGCCACTAGCGAATAACTGCCCTCCGGCACTAATGGCGATCGCGCTGATGGGGTTAGAGTGGTCTTTCAAAGTACAGATTAAGTCTCCTGTCCCCACACTCCAGACTTTGATTGTCTTGTCGCTGCTGCCACTGATCAGCATTCTGCCATCTGGGGTAATGGCGATCGCGTTCACCATATCTGCATGTCCCGTGAGAGTGCGAATCAACTCTCCTGTCTGTAGATTCCACAACCGAATTGTTTTATCTTTGCTGCCGCTGGCTAAAATTTGACCGTCTGGGGTGATCGCGACTGAATTGACTGAGTTGAAATGCCCATAGAGGGTGCGAGTTAGCTCCCCACTGCCTAGGTGCCAAAGCTTAATCTGGTTATCCAGTCCGCCACTAGCCAGCAGCAAGCTATTGGGACTAATCACCACCGACTTCACCATGCCCGCAGTCCCCGATAAGGTGCGGAGCAGTTCTCCTGTTCGTACCTTCCACAGCCGCACCGTTCTGTCTTCACTGCCACTAGCCAGAAGCAGACCATTGGGAGTGATCATGACCGAGTTCACATCTCTGGAGTGCCCGACCAAATTGTGCAGCAGGTCGCCAGTTTGGAGATTCCAAATCTTAACGGTCGTATCATCACTACCACTGACCAACAATTGTCCATCCGGGCTGATCGCCACTGAGTTAATTGCTTTGAGGTGGCCTGGCAAGGTTCGGATTAAGTTGCCAGTTTGCAGATTCCAGACTTTGAGCGTGTCATCCAAACTGCCACTGACGAGGATTTGTTTGCGAGAACTGATTGCTAACGACATCACCCAAGAGGAGTGCCCGGTTAAGGTACCGACACATTTCCATAGAGCTAGCTGAGACTTCGGTGGGCCAGAAAAAGAATGACTGGAACTAGGGGGTTTAGAGGAGGCAGGTTGGGAAATGGGCGCAGATGCCCTCGGCCCAGAAATGGCACCCGAAGTAGAACCAGAACTAGAACCAGAACTAGAACTAGAACCAGAACGATTAGAAACCCGTAATGGTGGCTGAGACGTTAAAGGCCGCGATCGCGGAGGCTGAGATGTGGGAGGAATACTGGATAAGGGTGGGTTAGTGGGTTTTGGTGCTGAGTCCGGCAGGGAAGGAGGAACTGCTTGTAAATCTTGGAGTACTTCATCTACAGATTGATAGCGATCGCTCACCAAATCTTTGAGCAGCTTGTCGAGAATTTGCCCCAACTGACTGCTGACATTCACACCTTTGCGGGCCAAATATTCTTGCCACAGCCACCGACCTTTTAAGGGGTCGTAAAGTTCTTCTGGCTTCACTTGGGTCATCAAGTAAAGGCAAGTTGCCCCTAAACTGTACAGGTCGCTAGCAGGGTAGGCCTTACCACTACGGAGCTGCTCAATCGGTGAATAACCTTCAGTGCCAATTTTGGTGCCTGGCTGCGCTAAGGTGACATCGCTGAGTAGCTTAGCCACACCGAAGTCAATCAGCACTAGCTTTTGATCTAACTTGCGCCGCACAATATTGGAAGGCGTAATGTCTCGGTGAACCACTTGGCACTCATGCACAAATCGCAGCACTGGCAATAAATCATTTAAGACATCACGAATCTTTTGCTCGCTAAACCTGCCTTGCTGGTGGAGTTCTTGAGCTAAATTCAGTCCCTCAATAAATTGCTGTACCAAGTACAAGCGCTGCTCTTGCTCAAAATAGGCCAAGAGGGCTGGAATTTGGGGATGTTCGCCCAATTCATGCAACCGTACTGCTTCTTGATCAAACAAGCGAATGGCTTTGTCTAAAGAGCGAGCACTTTGCACCTGAGGCGAAAATTGCTTTACCACACAGCGGGTCTTGAGTCGGTCTTCATCAATTGCTAAATAAGTGCGCCCAAAACCACCTTGCCCAATCGGTTGCAAAATTCGGTAGCGATCTCTGAGTAAAGGGAACAGCTTCGCCTCACAGCTTTGGCAAACTGTGGCACTATCAGGATTTTGGGGTTGCTTACAGTTCGGATTCAGGCAACAAATCATACTCAGAGGGCACCCAGCGGATCTGCATTGATCTTCATTGTCCCAGGGGGATTCTCTCGCTGACTTAAAACTTCATGAAATGGTATGAGCAGCGTGATAAACCCAGAGTCTACGAAAAAACCCTTGAGCGTAAGGCTGCAAGGGTTAAATGATTCTATATTTCTGGCTGGAAGGTCGCTCATTTTACCTTGATGGCAAGCTGCGATCGCTCAAACTCAACCACCCGCGATCGCTGGAATGATGCTCACTTCGTCACCGTCGCTCAGCGGAGTCTTTTGCCCATCCAAAAACCGGATGTCTTCGTTATTGACGTAGAAGTTGACAAAGCGGCGCAACTCACCTTGGTCATCACAAAGACGAGCTTTAATGCCAGGGCAATTTTGCTCCAAAGACTCCAATAGTTCACTAATATTATTCCCCGCACACTCTACCGTGGCTTGGTTATTGGTCAGCTTTTGCAAGGGAGTCGGAATCAGAACTTTAACGGACATAAGGCAAGTAGGAAGGATGAAATAGGAAGGATGAGATTTGAAAGAAAGACACTAGTGTCTTTACTTTCTAGACTAAAACCTGTTGCCACTCTAGGCGATCGAGGGTGCGGGAACGCTCTAGAGCTCGCTCGAAGCTGTCGAGTTTGGGTTCAATGGTGAGAGGCTCGTTGATGCAGCCTTGTAGCGCTTCTTGGGTCTTGAGGCCGTTACCTGTGATGTAAACCACGGTGGTTTCCTCAGGATCAATTTTGCCTGCTTCTACCAGCTTCTTCAGAACGGCGATCGTGGTGCCACCTGCGGTTTCGGTGAAGATGCCTTCAGTTTCAGCCAGCAGTTTGATGCCCTCGACGATTTCAGTATCGTTGACCGACTCAATATTGCCGTTGGTTTTCTTCGCCACATCGACAGCATACACACCATCAGCAGGGTTGCCGATCGCGATTGACTTGGCGATCGTGTTTGGCTTGACAGGAGAAATAAAGTCACGGCCTTCGCGGAACGCTTGAGCGATGGGAGAGCAACCTTCAGCCTGAGCGCCACTGAAACGCACTGGCTTCTCATCGACTAAACCAACTTTGACGAATTCTTGGAAGCCCTTGTAAATCTTGGTGAACAGGGAGCCAGAAGCTAGGGGAGCGACAATGTGATCGGGGAGTTCCCAACCGAGTTGCTCAATCACTTCGTAACCGAGTGTCTTGGAACCTTCGGAGTAGTAAGGCCGCAAGTTGATGTTGACGAAGCCCCAACCGTGGGTGTTGGCCACTTCCGAGCACAGGCGATTCACTTGGTCGTAGTTGCCGTGCACTGCCATGACGGTGGGGCCGTAGATTAGGGTACCCATGACTTTACCCGCTTCCAGGTCGGAGGGGATGAAGACGCAGCAATCTAGACCTGCATGAGCCGCGATCGCCGCGGTGGAGTTAGCCAAGTTCCCGGTGCTAGCACAAGAGACAGTGGTGAAACCCAGCTCACGAGCGCGAGTCAGAGCGACAGAGACCACCCGATCCTTGAAGCTCAAGGTGGGCATGTTGACGGCATCATTCTTGATATAGAGCTTCTTGAGACCGAGGCGACGCGCCAAGCGATTAGCTTGTAAGAGAGGAGTCATGCCAGTGCCAACATCAATGGGGTTGTCAGTGGCTACGGGCAGGAAGGGACGATAGCGCCAAATCGAGTTGGGGCCAGCTTGGATACTGGCGCGGGTGACTTGCCGTTGAATAGCGCTGTAGTCGTAAGCCACTTCCAACGGCCCAAAACAAAACTCACAAACGTGAGTGGCTTTGAGTTCGTACTCTTCGCCACACTCCTTACACTTCAATGCTGTGAAGGTAGCAGCAGTGGATAGGGTGGGGGTGTGAGTTGCTTGGGTCATGGTCACAGCTCTCTTGTAATCAAGAATTACGGTCTTTAGAAGTTCTGTCGCGTCGGCAGTGGTTCAGATAGTAACACGCCTTCCAAAACACCGTCAAACATAGCCGACTGATTTTGTCGGGATTAATCCAAGCATTTACAGGGAGGGAGTTTTGGCTATTTCCATCAAAGTTTATTCCAAACTTTCTTCAAAGTTGAGTGATAAAGCAGAGACTTTTTTGTGAGCGATCGCTCATATTGTTGTTAAAAACCGCAATACGACTCGTCACCCACCACTAACAGGCGGAATTAGCACCACTTCATCCCTCGCTTGCAACGGCGTATCGGGTTCGACAAATTGCAAATTCACGCCAAAGCGAGTTAAGTCGCGCCAGCGCTCTAGTTCTGGATGCTCTTGGATCAAGCGATCGCGTACCTCAGCCACTGTTGCCCCGACTGGCATCTCTAAAGTAATTTCTGGTAGCCCGTAGGCTTCTTGGTAAGCAGCAAACAGCTTAACGGTCACACTAATAATAGAAGGGTCAGACATCAATCTTGGCTCACGAAACCTCAAACCCTACTTTTAGCTAATCAGCGGGAAGCCCCGCGCTATAAATGTACTCATTTTAGCGTCGGGATGAAAGCCAGGGGCACTCGACCCAGTGCCCAAACTCCTACAAGCGAAGCAATTTTCTAGGATTGGGAACTTCTCTCAATACTTTTTATCATGGTTGTATAAGCGTGATAAAGGTCGTAATCATGTTGAAAGCAGTTAAGGTCAGGATTTATCCAACCAATGCACAGGCACTTCATCTAGCGCAAGCTTTTGGATGCGTTCGATGGGTCTGGAATCAGTCTCTAGCGGTCATGTCATCGACCTATAAGGAGACAGGTAAAGGCGTTTCTGCTCTCAATATGAAGAAACAGATTCCAGTGTGGAAGTTAGAGCATGAATGGCTAAAAGAGTGCTATTCCCAATGCTTGCAGCAGTCTGTACTGAATTTGTCTCAGGCGTTTATCAACTTCTTTGATGGGCGGACGCAATATCCAACCTTCAAATCTCGTCACGGTCGTCAGTCGATTCAGTATCCTCAGAACGTCAAGATCCTGAGTAAGTCTGAAATCAAGTTTCCTGGCAATCTAGGAACGATGAAGGCAAAAATCCATCGTGATTGCGTGGGCAAGCTCAAGAGCGTTACCGTGTCTAAAATGCCTGACGATCGTTACTATGCCTCACTGCTTAGGGGGTTGCAAATAAATAACACCCCTGTCAAGCAGGAAGAATGGTGATATCCCATTTGGGTAAAGTTTCAGACCGTTGCCAGAAGGGGAGATAGGATTCTAATTCCTCAGCCAGCAATTTGA